>NZ_WEKR01000072.1:0-139656 GCF_024105395.1 Paracoccus sp. 08
GGAGATCGGCCAGAACCTGGGCGATCTGGACGATTCCAGCGTCAGCGTCGCCGATCAGGACATCTTCGGGATCCTGGTCTGGTTCAGCATCCCGTGCCGCGACCCGAACACCTCGTGGGAGGTCGCCTGCGCGGTCCGCGAACGGCTGCTGGCCGAGGCCGGGCGGATCGAGCGCGAGACCGGCGACCCGGTCTTCCCGTCCCCGGTCGCCGCGGGGGCAGTGTGATCGGATTGCTTTAGAGTGTCCTGCACATGCGACCGTGGGAAAACGCAGTTCCAGCTCTGAGCGGTCATGAAGACTGCGGACACACGCTGTCGGACGCCCCATGCAGTCACTTCACTATCATAGGGCATCCGCGCAGTTTATGTTGAAACCATTGTATGAATTCTTGGCTTCAAATTATTTCATCATTTTCGTCGAGCTTGCTTTCGATGACCGAAAAGGAACCGTCTGATTCCAGAATGACGGCCCCGATACTGGCCATATCATTTTTGCCCGCCGTGCGCACGACTGTCTCAAGTTCTGCATTGGTGACACGGGCGTTGTGCATGGCTTTAGTTAAGGGCTTTCCGTTGCGTAGGAGAAGAATTGGCTCGGAGCGGACAAATCGGGAGAACCTTTCAGAACGAACTGACAGGGCAGTAACTGCATATTGAAGTAATATCAGCAGAACTAGCCCTGTGACCCCTTCTGCCAGGGCGACACTTTCGCTGAGAAGAATGGTTGCCAGTGTGGAGCCAAGAGCCACGGTGACAATAAGGTCGAACGCATTCAATTTGGCCAGGGTCCGCTTGCCTGAAACTCGGAGCGAGACAATCAGAAACACGTAAGTCAGCGTACCGACAATGATCGTACGTACGATCCCGCTCCAGCTCTGGAACAACATCTCAGACCAGTTCATGCGAAACTCCTTTATATATTCAACAATAGCATTATTTGACCTTCAATTTCGGAAGCGGATTGGCTCGGGCATCCTCTGTCAGGGTCAATGGATGCCGTCTTCAATCAAAGCAGCCACAGCACGACCCCGACCCCCAGGATCCCTGCTGATAGCAGCAGAATGAGGATGAGGATCCGAGTTCCAGGTTGGGCTCGGGCTGTGTGGCTCGAGAGCCTGCGCCGGGACATGCGATTGGCTGACCAGGCGAAGAGAAACATCAGCTGTGCCGCCAGAAGGAATACCGTCGCCACGGCTTTAGGGACCCAGGTTGGTTGAAATGGGCCAAAGACAGCCTGCATCCCGATCGCAACCGCGGCTGTCGCCAAACCTGTCCGGATCCAGCCGGAAAACGTACGTTCCACAGCAAGGATGGTTCGATCCTCGGCCAGATCCGTACGATCTTCAGCAGGCTGGTCCTTGCTTACCATGATTTGCCTTTTCGGCTCGAAATTCCTGCGAAGAGGCGATGCATGTCTCTGCAGACTCGGGCATCAGCGTCAAACCATATCCAATATTAAATACGTCTTCGCCATCGGTCTACCGATCCCCTTCCCGGCCCAGGACGTGAGAAAGCGATCATGGTCGGGCGAGCGCTTTCAGCATGTGCACCGACCATCACACTTGACCCACAGACGTTTGCGATGGTTTGCGGGAATACTGGTATACGTCGTCAAAGCCGAAGACAGGGTCAAGCAGGGCACCACCCTGAGGGGCTGATCCTCCAAAGCGATAGCCCCGCAAATGCGGGGCTATCTAAATGTGCTGCGGCTGCCAGTTTAGACCTGAGATGTACGGGTCGCACCTGGCGTCGGTGTTGTTCCAGACGTGCCGGAGGTACCGGCCACTCCAGCTGCGGCTGCTGACGGGGACTGTCCTGAGCCAGAAGAGGTCTTCTCTGAGCCCTCGTTCGTCAACTCGTCCTTGGCCGCGGCGACGACGCTGGAGGCTGCAGACTTTGCCTCGTCCAGACCGGCCGATACCGCACTTTCAAGACGGCCCTTTTCCTCTTTGTAGACCGCTTCAGCCTCGTCGAACAGCTGGTCGCGATAGTCACCCATCAGCTCGTCCTCTCGCCGAGTGCCGGGCAACAATGCGCCCAAGGCCGCGCCGCCGAGCAATGCCAGTGCCCCGAACAGCAACGGTTCATTGTCATAGCTGCGGGCGAGCTGCCGGTTAGCCTTTGCCATTTGGCGGCTAGCCGCCTCGCTGGCATCCAAGGCCTTGTGCCGTGCTGTCTCAACACGGCGACGGGCTTCCTCGCTCATGCCCTCGGTCCCTTCTCCGAGACGGTCCCGGAAATGGCGCGCGCGATCACCCAGAGCGCTCGTGCCGTCGCTCACGCGGTCGCGCAGGTGGCTGGCGGTCTCTTTTGTCCTGTCCATCATGCTGTGCTCCTTGCTGGATCCGGTGGTGGGGCCGGAAGATTGGCCGGTCCTCATCGTGCGGTAATCCGACGCCCAGTCCGAGGCTGGGTCCTGGGTCATCGCCCGGGGCGCGCGAGCTGCCGCCGGCACTATGCGAGCCGCCGCCATGGCTGTGTCGTCGGTGCGACGATCAGCAGAAGATGAGCCGAAGCCGTGGACCGGGTCATGCCCTCGGCCAAAGATCATCCAGGCCAGCCCGATGCCGGTCAGGCCCAGGGCAACGGGATTGGCCCGAGCGGCGGCGCTGGCCGACTCTGCCCAATCCGCGCCGTTCCGACGAACCGAGCTCGTCAGACGACGTGACAGGCCGTCGAGCGACAGCTCGTCCTGCAGATCGTTCAGCGTGCGGCGCAGCGCGTCACGGTCCTTTTCGATTTCGCGTTCGATGTGGTCCGGGTTGTTTGCATCATGCGTCATGATAGGCTTCCTTCACCGCGTGCGCGTCGCGCTGGACATTTTCAACCGTGCGTGTCGGCATGAGGTTTTCTGGTTTGAGGTCGGCCATACCTTTGCGCAGCAAGACGTAGCCCAGGATCGCCAGGATCACCCCGACGATCACCGCACTCCAGATCGGGCCAAGATCGGTCTCTGCCAGAGCGGCGACCAACGCCGCGGTCAGCACATTCAACGTGACGATACCCAGGACAGCCGCGGCAACGATCATCCCAAGTCCGGCACCGGCATGGCTCAGGTTCTGGCGCATTTCAGCCTTCGCGAGCGCGATCTCCTTGCGGACAAGATCACCCGAAAGGCGCAGCGCTTCAGTTGCGAGCGAGGCGGGGTTTTGCGAACGGACTGGATCAGTCATGCGAACCCCCGATATTGCGGTTGCCTGAAAGCGTCGGAGAGCTGGTCGATACGGGGCGGGCTGTGCCGGCGCTCGCGCCCTGATCAGCACCTGCAATACTGCCGGCCGGCCGGTGAAGGCTGGCGGCGCCGACAGGACTGACTGACGCGCGGTCCTGGGAAGGGGTCTGTCGGGTCATGCCGGAGGTGCCGTAGCTGCTGGACCTGACCGGGTCCGGCGAGGTCGAGGTCGTGGACCCTGCCCGCAGGAAGCGAACGGCGGCAAAGCCCGCCAAGGCCGACAGGCCTAGGAAGGCGCCCGGCTGGCTGCGGGCGAAGCGACGCACGTCACCCAGCATCTGCGTAGGATCGGTCGAATTTAGGCTGTCGGCCAAGCCGCTGACGCTATCGGCAGCGCGGTCGAACATGACCGCGATGGTCGAGTCCGGATCGATCTCGGACTTGGCCTTGCGCAGGCCCTCGGCAACGCTTTCGGCGCGGTCTGCGACACCGGAACGGAAGTTCTGTTCGCGACGCGTGACTTCGTCTTTGACACTACCGGCCAGACGCGACGCTTGATCAGAAGCCTCGGATCTGATGCTGCTTTGTTCGGACGTATCAGTCTCCTTAACGTGCGGATCATTGATGGTCATCTGAGATCTCCCTTGTCTCGTTGTGGCGTGCATAATCGCTGCGCGCCGACAGGCTTATTGAGGCGTTAACCAAACAAGGCTCGCCATGTTCCAATAAAGTTCTTCAGACCGGGATTTCCGCATACGAGAGCGAGCTCCAGAATGAGGAAACTCCGATGACTCTCGCGTCTCAATGCAGGTACTTGAATGTCGATAGATACTTTCACTCACGGCTTACGAATCTACCGTAGTAACTCACTGAATGTGCTTGGCCTTGAACATCCGCACGCAAGCGCATTCGCAGATAGGATCACCAAAAATCACGGCGAATTGGCGACGAATGAGCGTCTGGTCATTGAGACTTCTACCTCACTCGAGCGCCGCTTAAACAAGTCTACCAAATGCAGTACAGCGCAGCGCGAGAGCCTGCATTTGCTCCCGGTAGACCTTTACATATCACCTTCTATTCGTTCGCGGAATTGTATGACGCAGGGCCCATGTACGCGCTGCCGCGACCTCGTCCTCGTCGGGTGAGGTCCCCAAATGCCGCCCCAGGAGCCTGATGGCGGCTACAATTTCAGATGTTTTGGCGAGTGTCCCATTCCCGGTCAGATCGCACAACTCGACGATTGCATTTGGAAAATCCATCGTAGGATCACTGGGTACGAAAAATCTCGGTAGAGGGGATGCGGTCAGCATGACAACCACACTGGTGAGATCGCTTCCAAGACCTTCAAGTTGTTTTGACATATCACCGTCTGGCACACTCGCTTTTACGGCATGAAATCGGCTGGCAAAAGTTCGGGCGTTGGTCGTGGTTTGCAGGATGTTCAGGAGGAAGCTCACAGCCAGAGTTAGCAGGATCATACCGTTCATGGCCGCAACCATCGACAGGATATCCCACCATCCACCAGTAACCTGGACCGTAGAGGCGCCCAAGGTGGACAGCGTCGAACCGGCAAAAGCCACGGTTTGCACCCATGTGGCCGGTTCACCTGTTTCAGCCTGCACCAGAGACAGGCCACCGCGCAGGATCAGGGCATAGCCGCAAAGGTGGATCAGCACCCAGGTTCCTGCAACTGCCAACAGGATCACGGGCCCCAACAAGCCGCGGATGGAAAGTCCCGTCGTTCGTTCCAGAACCAAGGTCGACTTTGATCCCAAGCGCCAGAGCCCGTCTGCAATGGCACGGCTGAGGAACCCTGTACCGCTGAGACTGATTGTCGTGCGTAAGAAATCGTAGAACGCGACGAGCACCAGAGCCGCGCCGGTCAAAATCAGCATTGGGAAATCATCCGTGGTCCATTTTTGTTACGATACTCTTCACAGCGATCGTGGCAGTGATCAATATTCCACGTCCACGCGGCAGACACGACCTTACTCCGAACTGTCATGGATGCCGGAGCTGCGACCACGACCCGTGGCGCAGGGCAAAGGTATTTTGAAGGCGAGAAAAAGCAGGCGGCTGCCTTAAAGTGCAGAAGATGAGTGCGGGTCCACATAAAACACGTGATCGTCAATCGACCTGACCCGAACCATTTTGGGTGCCCATTGTGGCGACACGGCGGTGGTGTGATAATGATCTGCTCCGCGCAATTCCGGCAGCGGACCATTTATGAGAACTTCTGCTGCAATTCGCACCGCTTTTTCCCATGATTCAGCATTTTCTATGCTTGGATATTCGTAGCGTGATGTCATAAAACTGAACTGCGTCGGAACAACGTTTTCGCATGCACTGTCGCCCCATCGGTGAGGAATTGCAGCGCGTTGCAGGATGACTGAGCCTATCGCGCGCTGCCCGAACTCTTCTTGATCACGTGCCTCGTGATAGATCGCGACGGCAATGCAGGAAAGCTCGCTGGCGTTGCGCAAGGATGGTGGAGGCGGAGGGATGGCAGCCCCGTTTACAATTTCGGCGGGTGTTGCGGGTCGAGGGGCAGGACGAAATGTCATGACCTTTGCAGGACGTGGTAAAGGAGCGATGGCCACCTCGAGTGTCAGGCCGTTGCTATGAAAGCCGTCCTGATCAGGATCAGCCGCTGCTTGTTCAATACGGCTTGGCCCGGTGGCTGTTTGTCCGTGATAAACGGCTTTAGCAGTATTGCGCACCGGCGCACTAGTGCTGCCATTGGGCGCGGTGAAGCTGGACGTCTCGCCCGTCCAAAGCTGCTCCGGTATAACGGACACAAAAGCTCCTGCGGAGCATAAAGCAATAAGGACAGTTAACGCTGCAGACTGCGCCCGAACCATTGGCATGTTCCCTTGATTGCATGAGGAACGGTGATCGACGCAGTTGCGTTCCGCTTTCGCTTCGTGGACCGTGTCGATGCTTGGCGTCAGCAAACTGAAATGCGGAAGTGCTACATTTGGGCTGCCCGTGGCGAGACCGGCATCTACAGAACGCGGGCTGAGCAGCTGGGCTCGGCGCCTGTACAGCCACGAATGGGTGTCATACCGTGCAAGGATCGACGAACTGCCGTGGTCAAAGCCCTAACAAACGATGCCGCAGTTCTCATTCAGCGGAAATATGGCCTCGCTTTTAGGCTCAACCTAAACCCATACCCGAGCACGCACAACATTTACGAGTATTGGGCTCACTGCGATGCGGACTGGTTCCACGGGAGGTAACTGCGTCG
This sequence comes from Paracoccus sp. 08, assembly GCF_024105395.1. Classification (NCBI taxonomy): domain Bacteria; kingdom Pseudomonadati; phylum Pseudomonadota; class Alphaproteobacteria; order Rhodobacterales; family Paracoccaceae; genus Paracoccus; species Paracoccus sp. 08. Next base: position 6,420 of record NZ_WEKR01000072.1, read on the forward strand.
TCAAGTTGCTGGCCAGACAGTTGCTCCTCCCAAAGACCGCTGCCTGACCTGCAGTGAATGTATCGTGAATGACCCCGCGAATGCCTATCTGTTTTGGCAGGCCGGCGTCACGCTCGACCTGTGCGCAAATAACAGTATCAACGGGGCTTCGGGTTCCGACCTCCTTTGGAGGCGAGACGGCCGCGACACATTGATTGGTTGCGTCGGTCCGAACACGCTGATCGGCGGTTGCGGAAATGACAGCCTGGCAGACGGTGATAGTTTGATGAGAGGCTGAGGCGCCGACACCTTGCAGGTGAGCGGCGGACACGAGACCCTGATCGGCGGCCAAGGATATGACCTTCTTGCTGGCGGCGCCGGTGTCGACACGTTCGCTTTCCACACAGGCAACGGAGGTGACAGGATCGCCGGATATCAGGTCGGGATCGATCGGCTTACGATCGGTGACGCAATGCTGCCGCGGTTCTATACCAAGGACGTCCATAAGACTGCCCTGGGCGTGGTCATCGATTTCGAACACGAAAACAGGATCACCATCTAAGGCCGAGGCATTACACCCGAAACCATAGCGAGTGATATCCTGTTTTTTGATTGATGCGTGTTTGCAAGCTCCAGTTAGGTCGCACGGGTCCCTTTATCTCACTCTGTTAGCGTCTGCGCCACCACGCCTACCCAAGCACCAGGGTTGCGCGGTGACTACAGGACGTGGCTCGTCTGACGGTCTGAGCCTGACTAGGCTAGGACATCGTTCGACGATGTAGCGCACTTTCACGGTCTTATTGCGGCCGGTTCAACATGATCAACCAAAGGATCTTCGCCTTAAGGAACTGCCCTCTGTGCGGCGGCTTATCGTAGCGGCAGCGTAAAGGGACATTATGGAAGGCGAAATCATGCAAGGGCTGACACCTGTACAGGTCGTGGCCTTGGTAGGCGTGCTTGGCGTCGGCGCGCAATGGCTTGCGTGGAGGCTTCGCTTGCCGGCGATCGTTTTGATGCTGGGCGTCGGTCTGCTGGTGGGGCCGTTCATGGGCTGGTTTCTGCCCGAACGTGATCTGGGGCCGATATATCGCCCACTGATCTCGGTTGCAGTCGCGATCATCCTTTTTGAGGGCGGATTGACCCTGACACACCATCATTTGGGTGATGCACGGGGCCCTGTCCAAAGACTGGTCTATCTTGGCGCACCCTTGGGCTGGGCCCTGTCAGCCGGCGTGCTATGGCTAGCAGTGGGCCTGTCGTGGCAAGCGTCGGCAGTGTTCGGGGGCGTTATGGTCGTCACGGGACCTACCGTCATCGCGCCCATGCTGCGCCAGGCAAAGCTGCGTGCTCGGCCCGCCAGGATCCTGCAATGGGAAGCCATCCTGAATGATCCCATCGGCGTCCTGATCGCGGTATTGCTGCTTGAGGTCGTGCTTGTTCTTGAGACAGGACTGTCGGCGGGCGCAGCTATCTGGACGATAGGCTCGGGCATCGGCTTCGCAGCGTTTGCAGGATGGGCCGTCGGAGCCGGAATGGCGGCGGCATTCCGCAAGGCATTCGTCCCTGAATATATGAAGGTCCCTGTCCTGTTCGTGGCGGTCCTGGCCGTCTTTGCCGTCACCGATACCATCCTGCATGAAACAGGCCTGCTGGCTGTCACCATCATGGGAATGGTCCTGGCAAACGCGAAATTGTCATCCTACACGGAGATCCATCGCTTCAAGGAACATGCAACGATCCTTCTCGTGTCAGGGGTGTTCGTCCTCATGGCCGCCTCTCTGGACTTTTCGACCTTAGGAGGACTGACGTGGCGCGCTGCGCTGTTTGTTGTCTTCACCGTTGCCTTGGCACGCCCCTTGCAGGTGCTTTTGCCCCTGATAGGAACCGCCCTGCCGATGAACGAGCGGTGGCTGATCGCGCTGACAGGACCGCGCGGCGTCGTCATGGTGGCCGTTTCCGGGCTTTTCGGAGAAAAATTGGTGGAGGCAGGGATTCCCGATGGGGCAGCGCTTGCACCGCTGGCCTTCATCATCGTTCTGGCGACGGTCATCATCCATGGGTTCACGCTTGCACCGCTCGCTCGCAAGTTGGGCCTGTCCGGTCCGGAGCGACCTGGCTTGCTGATCGTCGGCGGGTCGCCCTTCGCCGTGTCACTGGCGCAGGCCCTGGAGCGTGCGGATGTCGGCACATTGATTGCCGATACCAATCGGCAGCATCTGAGCCACGCGCGGCAGGCCGGCATTCCTACCTACCATGGTGATATCTTGGGCGAAGTCGCCGAACACAAGGTCGAATTCGTCGCCTACTCTACCGTCCTTGTTGCGTCTGATAACGACGCTTACAATACGCTGGTTGCGACGGATATGGGCCCCGACCTCGGCCGCGAGCATGTTTGGCAACTGAGCAGGGTTCGCGAGGGCTCGCGCCATGCCCTGCCCGCTCAACTGGGTGGTCAGCGTTTGGAAGGAAGGCCGACATTCGAGGCTGTCAACCAGCGCATCGCTGAAGGCTGGGCGATCCGCAGCACCCGCCTTACTGAGGAGTACGATGCAGAGGCCTGGCGCGCTGACCGACCGAATGCCATTCCCATCCTGACAATCAGCAAGGATCAGCTGTGTTTTGTCGGTGAGGATATGGCGTTGTCGGCTCAATCCCAGGATTGGATCACGGCATTCGTGCCGCCTGAGCAATCAGGAAACTCTGGGAAGCAGCAAAAACAATCTGCTGCTGAGGCGAGCGAGATTGTAAAAGATCATTAAAGCACGCAGCAATCAGGAAGCTAGCAATTTACGTATCGCACGGAATTAGCCCCCCTTGCTTGTCGGCAGGCTGTTTCGCCCCTCCAGTCACGCGGATAACTTTCAATTGGCTATCCTCATCAATGCGGACCGTCCTCGTTCCGCGTAGTATAGACGCTCTGAACCGAGGCCGTGGAAAGTCAATCTTATGGTGGACTTATACATGGCGGCGGGGGGGGGGGGTTGGCAGATCGGGTTTCGTGGAGGGCACTGCGCGGGAACAGACGGCTTTTTTCCAGATCGTCTCGAGGACGGGATTGGCGAGGATCACGTGGTTCGGGTGATTAACCTGCTTGTCGTTGAACTCGATCTTCTAACGCTCTGATTTTCGCGATCGGAGCCGGCGCGGACGGGGCGACCCGGATATCAAGCAAAATACACTCGCGCCGGTGCGCCGTTGGACCTGCCGCCGGCGCTGAGCGGCACCTACCTCTCCCTGACCAGCGTCTCTGCACTCTCGAGGTCCAGATCGTCGATCAGGTCCCGATCTTCCTCGGTAAGGGGACGGGGCTGGATATTGAGCCTTGCGGCAAGGCCGGGATCCACGCGAAACGTGGCGGCCATCGGGAAATGGTCCGAGCCAACATGATCCAGGCGCTCGATCGATACGACGGCAATGTCGGGCGTTGCGTAGAATTGATCCAGCGGAAACCGCAAAAACCAGCGGCTCGCATCGAAGCTGGCATAGAAGCCGCGACCAATGCGGGGATCGAGGTAGCCTCCGACCCGTCTGAACGTCTGTGAGGTCTCGGACCAGGCCACATCGTTGAAATCGCCCATCGCCACCACGGGCATGTCGTCGCTCTCCGCAAATTTTGCTGCGGCATAAATCTGGCGGTCGCGGTCGTTTGTGTCCTCCCCGGGGATCGGCGGTCGTGGATGCAAACCCAGGAAATGAAACGGCTGTCCGTCGGGGCTTCTCAGGCGTGCGAAAAGAGACGGCGTTCTGTCGTTCGTCAGTTGGATAACCCGGGCCTCATCGACCGGTAGCCGGGTGGCAAACACTAGACCGTAGTAGTTGCTCTGCGGCTGGCGCACGATGGTCGGATACCGCGATAGCATCGGCTGGAGTTCGGCGAGCCAAGTCGCGTCTGTTTCCAGGAGCAGTAGGATGTCCGGATCATAGCGGTTGATCGTCTCGATGACGTCCTGATACCGCGTGTTGCCCATCTGGACGTTGGCTGTGATGACCCTGACAGCGTCTGGCGCCGGCTCTGCAAAGGCCATCTCCGGAGATGCCAGCGGCGTATAGGGATAGACCCGCCATGCCTGATAGCTGCAGACTCCGACCATCGCCAACAGGATTACCCAACGTGCGGGTCGGTTCAGGAACAGGGCGCCGATCATCAGGAAGAGGCTGGCGACAAGGATCTGAACGCGGGGAAAGCCCATTGCCCGCACCCACCATTCGTTCGTGTTCCACAGTGGAAGGATCGTCACGCAGACGGTCAGGATCGCCAGAGGCCACACGACAAGGGGGGCTGCGTGGCGGAGGATATGCATCGACATTCTTAGCTTCCCCAGGGTGCATCGGGCAGGCGTGTAGGGGTGGCTCCCCTCAAGGATGGACACGTCGTTTATGTTCCCTGGAATTGACGCTGTCCTGCAGGCATCGGGGCGGTTTCAATGATATCATGCACCGAGGTCCATATCGTAACTGACATTGGCCTCGCGACATGCAGTGGCGGGCATAGCCCACCATTCGATCCCAAAGTCGTGAGGCACGCGAATTCGCGGCTCAGACGCCTCGGCTGGACACACGACAAACCTGCGGCAGACGCATCAGCTGATCTGTCTGGATTGCGGCTAAACCAGACGAAATCGCGCTCAACGATTTCAGTGGCGCTATTTCTGCATTCCGTAACAAGGATGCTGGGGGTTTTTAAAGTCAGTGGATAGCCGCGCTGCATCTCGATCCGGCCCAATGCTAGAGCGTGGCTTCTATCAACCGGCGAGCTTATACAACTGATCCTGTTGCCGGATGAGCTTTTCGTAAAGAGCCCGATACCGGGTGTTGTGGCGATATGCAGCAAGAGCTGAAACGATCATATCGAGTTCGTCTTCAGTGGCGATGGCCATGATCACGTTGTCCCGCACGGTTGTCTCCGTTGATTTTCTATTTTACCGGCATCAACATGCAGCGCACGTCGTGGTTGCACTGATTAACCGCAAGTTGAGATTCTGGCGGAAACGCGCTCAGACCAAGCAAAATGACCGTCGATCGCCGAGATGAAGTACGACACGTGCGATGATCCCACCATCCGCTGTGACAGAGGCGACGTTGGCGGCATGTGCCGTCACGGCCTCCGTGCGGTCGGTTATACGGTTCATGCCTGATACCTCACTGCAGGTCGCATATGCCCATGGCGGTGTCGAACGACGTGTCTGATGCCGACAGCTCTCCACTATCGATGTCGATAGGCCGAAACGGCGGAAGTTCCTGGGCGGCGGGTTGGACCTGGCTGAGACGATAGCAGCCGGTGTACACGGTGGTCCCGTCGGTGGTCACCGCTTCGATCGCAACAGGAACAGCGAAGTGCAGCGTGCCAGCAGCCCCATCGGCGATGACCTCTCCATGGCGCAGACGGACGCTTTGGATGGTGGCGTAACCCTCACGGAAGGCGGCCAGGTCCGGAGCAGTTCTGGGATCAAAGTAGCTGTGCGCGCGAAGGTACTCCTGCCTGCTTATGGCATTATAAAGCGACGCCACCACCCGGTCCGCAGTGGACCGATCATCGAGATAGGGGGCGGCTTCTTGCGCATATGAAAGCGTCGACGACAAGGCGGCAAACGCTGCGAAGGTGAGGATGCGGATCATGCCGGGAGCCTCGATCTGATACTCATGATAAAGAGGTGGATTGCTCGGTATCGCGGGAGTGCCGCTCGGTGTGGCTACACCTCTTCCACTGAACTGGTGCGCGCGATGTTCATCAGCGGCAAGAGTAGCTGAACAGGTACCGCCCCTCGCCACCTGGGCGACCGGGGCTGACTGAGCATATGCGCTGATTGCTGAGGAGGTAGTCGCGGGCGGCCCCACGATACTCGATTTCCGGATCCTCGATCCCGACAGCCATCAAGGCGACCTCCAGTTGGCCGCGGCGATCGGCGATGTACCAGGCATTCCCCTTGTAGAAATGTTCGTCAGCGGTGCCGAAATCGGAAACGGGCGGTGTTGTGCACCCCCCAAGAGCAAGCAAGCCGATCAATGCGTATTTCATGCCGAAGTCAGTCCCTTACGATCACGCGGCCATGTCGCGCCTTTAATATAAAGACGAACCTTCGTTGGCAGTGTGAGTTCCGCGGCAAGCATCGGTCTTCTTGTCCGACCGGCGCGCGTTCTTCGGTGAGAGATCATCGATACCGGCAAACTCGCGGTCAAGGGTTCAGGCGAACAGATCGAGAAACCAAGCCTCCAGATCAAGCAGGTTTGGCAATGCTATTTTCGATAGGGCCTGGATGAAGAAGTATACCCGGCAAATGTCAGGATAACGGTCAGACTTGGCAAGCTACCTTGCGGAACATTGGATCCAGTCATCTGTTGAGGTGCAGGAGGACCATGTCATGACGCAAGACCAACCGAAACCGACACCTACCGATCAAGTTGAAGAGGCCGCAAAGACGGAGCGACACCCCGAAGTGCCTGACCATGTTTTAGATGAGAAGGACCCTGCTGTACCCGGCGGCAACCGCCCTAACGCCGCAGTCGCGGAAGACCCAACCAAGCCTGGCTTGATTGATAAGAGCAAGACCTGACCAAAGTGACCATGCGTTGACGTCAAGGCCCGCCCGCTCGGCGGGCCTTTGAACATGAAAGCGTGTCGGTACAATTTAAGGAATCGCGAGATTATTGATTCTCCTATAGGTTGAACTCGACAGCATTCCCTGTTGTCACCCGGCCCCGCTCGGCAACTCCCTCCAACCGAGCGGGGCATTTTTTCCCGACAGCTGTTCTGAGACCGTCCGCTATCAAGACCGACAGATAAGGATCGTCTAGAAGACCAACGCGTGTTGACGCTTCTGATCTAAAGGCAAGGTTCCGCGCCGTTCGAGGCAAACTCCGGACTATGCATCTGACACCATTGTTCGAAATTCTTGCGCGCCTGGTCTCGGCCGCCGCCATCCTCCCCGCATCTATCCACCTTGGCACCAATCGCGGTTCGCGACGCCTCGGTTGGGACCGGCAGCCAAATCGGCGGCTTGCCGGATCGCACGTGATCGCCGAATGTCGCTGCATCAGAAATTGTCTTGGAGAATGAAATGCCCAGAGGAACGGTCAAGTGGTTCAATGCGGACAAAGGCTACGGCTTCATCCAACCGGAAGGCGGCGCGCAGGATGTCTTCGTCCACATCTCGGCCGTTGAGCGCGCTGGCTTGCAGACCCTGAAAGACGGGGCAGCTGTGTCCTACGAGCTGGAAACAGGTCGCGGCGGCAAGACCAGCGCGATCGACCTTCAGTTAGTGTGAATGCTGCCGGCGGCACCGGCGAGTATCAGCTGACTTTGCTGCGCGGCCAAAATTGTTTGCAGGCGACCCGTGCTCGGGTCGCCCCTTTGTCTGCATCGGATCACCGTTGGCATATCGCGTCTCCATTGTAGTCAGAACCTTGCCCTTTTGGCGCTAATGGTCGGATGATGACGGCATGAAGCGCGCCGCGTGGTTCAACTAACTGACTCGACGCAACTGTCGCGTACCCGTTAAATCAGAGACGTCAAGGCAGACAGCTCAGGACGTTTGGGCAGTTCGCGCTATTGCCCGGCGCCGGAGGTGCGGTTCCAGTAGTACGGCGACGACGTGAACCCGACACTGGAGCGGATCGTCGCCAAGAGCAGCACCTCGCACCTATGTCGCGGAGCTGTCAGTTCCGGTGAACTATAGCTGGTATAGTCAACAACATACCCTCAGTGAGACAGACCATGTGCGGCATTGCGATAGTCCCTGTCCCATTTCCGCTCGACTTCGATGTCGAGGATGATCCGTGCCTGGTCTGCAAAGGCGAGCTCAACGCCGACTGGATCTGCACGCGGTGTCATGCCGATCACTTTGTGGGCGTCATGCTCCTGATCGGATATGGATCGCCCAAGAGGGGCGTACCGGCATCCAAGAGTTCGGGCAAGGTATCGGCAGAACGGCACACCGCTAATTAGTCTTGCCTCCGTTTCTTCGGACACGCAGGCAGTTGGGATATGAGCTGCCCTACTCTTCTTTCCGCTCTCGACCCCCCGCCCGCCGCACGACATCATCGACCCCCGACATCGCGGCATCGAGCTCCGCCATGATCCGGTCCAGTTGGGCCTCGTCGCGCCCTCCCTTTATCCGCTCCAAGGCACCGATCGGCTTTATGCGTTCGCTCGGCCCCTCGCGGCTGACGAATACATCACCCCGAACCGCCCCCGCCCCTCCCGCATGTCCCATCCGCGCGGCGAGGGACGGCAGCGCCCAGAACCGGGAGGTGCTTCGGGCGGTGAGGTTGCTGAGGCAGCCAGCATCGACGAGCTCGCCGATCAGGGTCAGGGCCGTCCGGCGGGTCACCCCCAGTTGATCCATGACCATTGCCGAACTGATGACCGGCTGCGCCTTCAGATAGGCGATCAGGTCGACAAGGCGCGACCGCCCATGCGCAGACGACGTCATGGCCGAGAGACGCGCCAGCTCGTGGCGCAGGGTCCCCAGATGGCCAAGATCATGAGAGAGGCTCCGCGTGGCTGCTTCCAGAAACGAGGCCAACCCGGTCATCGGCGACCAGACCCGGAAGCCGGTGCGGGTCAGCGATACGGATGGCGGCACGATCCACCCGGCCCCCGCCGGCATCAGCAGGCCCCCTGCCCTCTCGTCCAGCGCATCGCGGCCAGCTCTTCGATCAGGAGACAGCCCCTGCAGATGACGTGCGGCACCCTCCACGGCCATGAAGATCAGCCGCTCGGCCACCGGGCTGCTCCGCCGGGAGCGGAAGGCATAGCTGGCCGACGCACGCCATCCCGCAAGGATCGGAACGTGAGACCAGGCGCGACCAGCCTCCACGACCAGGGGCAGTTCCGCATCCTCGAGGCGATCGCCCTCATCGCGTGTCTGACCGATGGGCGCGGCGGCCGCTTCGATCCGGCGCAGCACCGCGACCGGCGCGCCGAATGGATCCCCGGGCCGCCGGATGACGGCCAGGACCTTCAGGGCCATCTCGACCGCCCGGGCATCCTCGTCCATCGCGGTGCCACTGGTCAGACGCAGCACCATCCCCTGCGTGGAGATCCGCTCACCTTCAAGCCCGACCGACGCGGCAGCCTCCAGAAGGCTCGTCTCCATCCGCCACAGTGCAGCCAGGGCGGGGTCGGCCAATAGGATGCCTTCGACCCTCGCTGCGTGGGTCTCGGCACTGAGAAGCAGCGATCCAACACCCATCTGATAATCCATGATTATGCTGCCAATAGTTTAGTATATCGCCAGCATTCTGCAGTTGCCTAGTACTTTCAGATATGAGCCAAAGTCACTGCCACCCCACCACTCAGGCAGATGAGATCTCGAAGGCCCTGGAATACGGCCCAGAGAGCGCACGAAGCCGCCCATTTCCGTCCCCTGCTGAACGTAGAGGATCTGGACATCCGTACGGCAGACGCAGATATCGGCGTTGCATTCGTTTCCAAACGGTCGTTTTTTGACGTCTACATGTTATGAAAGATGGCCCTCCATGCCGCTGATTGGCTATGCCCGCGTCTCTACGGATGATCAGACCCCCCTGCCCCAGGCCCAAGCTCTGAGAGCCGCAGGCTGCTCAGTCATTCGCGAGGAGCACGGCTCCGGAGGCAATCGTGCGCGTCCGGTGCTGACGAGCGTCCTGGACGGTATCCGCAAGGGAGACACGCTGGTCGTCGTTCGGATCGACCGATTGGCTCGGTCCCTCTCGCATCTGCTGGAGATCATCGAGCAGCTCGAAGCAAAGGGCGCGTTCTTCCGCTCGATCGAGGATCCGATCGATACGGCATCACCCCAGGGCAAGTTTACGCTCCAGGTGCTCGGCGCAGCGGCAGAGTTCGAGCGGGCCCTGATCCGCGAGCGCACAAAGGCGGGACTGGCCAGCGCACGTCTTGAAGGCCGTATCGGCGGGAATCCCGGGCCCCGCGCACGAAACCCCGACGCGCTTCGCAAGGTACGCCTGGCGCGGCATGACGGCTACATGGAACGCGTTGCCCAGACCGCAGGGGACTGGGTTCCCCATGTACGCAGGATGCGCCCACACATGGCCTGGGAGGATATCCTGCGGATCATCAATGCATCCCTGCCCCAGAACCGACAATGGACACAGCCGCGGCTCCTGAGGGCTGTGCGGGCCTATGTTCGTGATGGCTTTCTTCCCGAAGAGGTTTTCGGGCGTGCCGCCCGACGCGTAGGCGACGACCGTCTGCCGGCGATCGTGGCTGCTATAAAGGGGGCTGATCCCCAGATCACCCTCCAGGCCATCTGCGATCGCCTGGAGGCGATGCGTGAGCGCACCCCCCGCGGGCGGACAACGTGGCAGCCCTCGTCGGTCAAGATGCTGCTGGAGCGGGGTGTGAGTCTGGGGCTACTTGAGTAAGGTCGCGGGAATCGGCAGCCCGTTTCCGAAAATCTGGGTTCCGCACGCGTCCACGTAATATGTTGCAGTCGCCCTGTGGCGGGCAATGAACTGTAGGAGTGCGAAAAGGCCAACGCTGTCCAAAGCGCTGATAATGAACAGTTTTCACGACAGACGCAGGACTTGTCAACGCCACCGCATCATTCAACGGTTTAGGCTGGATTTATCCAAAAAAGTTGTTAAATTGCGGAAAAGCGATAAAGATCTGAGGGCAATTATGAGCGGGATACGGGCCTCTCAAAGATTCGACGTCATGTCCAAGCGGCTCGGTAGCCGGTTGCGTGAACATGCGCAGGATACATTCCCACCAGATGCCCAGAAAGGCCTCCGTCGCTTCGCGATGCGTGAGGCAGCCGATCTCCTTCGGATCAACCAAAACACCTTCCGCCATCATGTGTCAAACCTAGAAGGCTTTCCAGAAGGCATCATCGAGGGCGGCAACCGCCGTAGCTTTTCTGCTCAGGAGATGGTCGATGCTCAACGCGTCCTTCTTGAGACAGGCAGAATAAAGCCTGACGAACATCCGCACAGAAAAGCTGGAGAACCATGTCAGGTTGTGACAATTTTCAACCTAAAAGGCGGCAGTGCAAAAACGTCGACCGTTGCTCATGTAGGGCAGCTTCTAGGTCTTCGTGGCTACCGAGTCTTGCTAATCGACCTCGATAGTCAGGCAAGCTTGACCAACCTGTTCGGGGTTACCCCTGAGCTTGATCCAAACATGCCAACCTCCTACGACCTGATCCGATCCGAGGGGCCACTGCCCGCATCAGATATTATTCGCAAAACGAACTTCCCCACAGTAGACCTCATCCCGGCCTCCATGGACATCATGGAGTACGAGTTTGAAGTTGCTCTAAGCTTTAGACATGGCGCCACTACGTTCCACAGTCGCATCCTTGACGCGCTTGAGCCTGTGCTAAACCGCTACGACATGGTGATCTTCGACACCCCGCCACAGCTAAACTTCTCGGTGATCTCTGCCCTTTTTGCATCGACCGGAGTCTTAATCCCACTCAACGCGTCAATGCTTGATGTCATGTCCCTAGCGAGCTTTCTGGGCATGGCGAGCAACCTGATGGGCGTCGTCGAGGCACACGCCCCGGAACATGGGCTGAACTTCGTGCGGGTTCTGTTCACCCGCTATGAAACTACGGATAGTCCGCAAGTTCAGATTTCGTCCCTGCTGCGGACGGTCCTAGGAGATGCAGTCCTGTCGGCCGAGTTCCTGAAGTCGACAGCTGTGGGCGATGCCGCGAACACCCAGCAGAGCATCTTTGAGGTCGAACCGCGCGACGTGAACCGCAGAACCTACGAGCGTGCGATCGAATCCGTTTCGCGCGTTACCGACGAGATTGAACGCGAAATCCTGCAGGCATGGGGGCGTAGTAATGGCACGTAAGGTTTTTGGGAACTCACTCAAGAACGCAATGGGCAAAGCGCTGGCGTCGGACGAAGTCCCTGATGTCAGACGCACAAGCCCGACCGTTGCTCGTGCGCAAGCATCCGTGCTGGAAGAAGACAAGCATGCTACACGCTTGATCGACCCAAGCACCATAAGGATGTCCGCGGTCATAGATCGTATCGATCCGAGTGACGGCATCGAGGATCTCGTCTCATCGATTCTTGAACACGGACAAAAGGTTCCGGTTCTTGTCCGTCGAACGCAGGACGGTACTCTTGAAATCGTCTATGGACGCCGCAGGCTTCTCGCTTGTCGTGAGCTTGGTCAAAAGGTGCGTGCCACGGTGATGGAGATGACCGAAGAGGAGGCACTGATCGCCCAAGGAGTAGAAAACAATGCCCGCCAAGATCCATCGTTTATCGAGAGGGCTCTGTTTGTCGCCGGGATCATCCGGGAACTTGGGAAAACAAGTGAGACACGCAAGAATGCCCAGACAGTTGCGTATCGGGCACTTCAGATCGACGAATCGCTCGTCTCTCGAATGAACCGTATTGCGACTGTCATTCCGATGGAGCTGATCCAAGCAATTGGACCTGCACACGGTGTTGGTAGGCGGGTCTGGGAGAGGCTTTTCAGGCTGTGCGAAAAGGACGTCGCAAGAGCCAGAGAAGTTGCCCGCGAAATCCCATGCAACTTGCCAAGCCCAGACCGGCTCGAGACGGCGGTTACACTCCTTATGGGCACCAAGACAAGTGCGCCGAAGGCTGAGCCAGGTGAACGCGTGAAAATCGGCCGTAAGGGCAACCGCATCACCATTGATGTGGACGCTGAACTCGCCCCACGCGTTGAGGAAGCTGTCCGGGAAGTGGTCAGCCACCTTCTTGACCGCGGTCAAGATGGCCCCGAGTGACGACCCCATGTCTTGACCGCGGTCAAGACATCAAGAGCAACGAGCAGAGCACGAAAGGAGGACCGGCTAGAAAAAGAAAGACCCCCCGAAAGCGGTGCTTCCGAAGGGCCTCAATCAGTCTCGACACCTGATTGATATCCCCTAAACGAATCTACTTCAACACCGCTCACGGTGACCGGGGAAGCTTTTTCTTCCGAAACACCATGAAACATGCAATTCAATCACAAACCGCTTTGGCGGAACGTACAGCTATTGCCTTCCCGAAAAACTACGAACTCCTGGGCCCGGTACGGGTTCTTAGGAAAGAGCTAGGCCTTACGAGCAACGATGTGACGGTACTGACCGCTTTGCTCAGCTTTCTTCCCCGCGATTGGGAAACCACTGAAAGAAAGACGCCGCCTAAACTGACCATTGTGTTCCCCTCAAACTTCTCATTGTCTGACCGCGCCAACGGCATTGATGAGCGGACCCTTCGTCGGTGCTTGGCCCGCCTTGAGAATGCTGGCCTCATCAGCAGGAAAAACTCAGCAAACGGCAAGCGCTTCCCCCTCCGTTATGGCGGCATCATCCAGGACGCATTTGGGATCGACCTCAGCCCGCTCATACAAGGCTATGACGTCCTTGCAGCAAAAGCATCGATGCGTGCGGAAGAGCGTGAACGTGTACGCTCACTTAAGGCAGAAGCACTGGCCCTACGCGCATCGCTCCTCCATACGGAGCGTTTCGACGAAACACGGTTGTCGGCACTCGAGACGGTCAGGAACATTCTGCGGCGGGCAACACTTACGGCAGACGCCGTATTGCAAATCATTTCTGATCTGCGCGAGCTAGGCGCCAATACCCCGAAGAGTTACGGAGAGTGCCAAGCTAAAAGCACACAATTAGCTAACACCCAAGCGTCAGGCGACGACACTACCTGTAGAGACCATTGTCCGCACGAAGTGACCGGCAAAAACGGTCATAATGACCGGCAGATAGAGTCTTTAAAAAAAGAACTTAAAAAGACTGACCGGCTTACGCACCAGGGTAACCATGTCCAGAAGAACCCGAGAGTATCCATGAATCGAGATCCAGAAAATATGGCATGGCATGACTTCTCACACGTGGCCAGCTTCTTTCCAGAGGCACCTAGAACCGAAAAGGCGCTCAGCCAAATTCTTTGCGACATTGGCCAATTTCTTAGAATAAGCCAACAAAACATGCTGCGCGGCTTGGAGAGAGCAGGCGCCGGGAAGCTTCTACTGGTCTTGGATTACCTGCTCGCAAAAGCTGAAGATATTAGGCAGCCCGAGGCATACTTCAAAACTATCTTACGTACATAAACAGCGCATTTTCCAGTTCTTGACCGCGGTCAAGATTAACATTGGAACGAACCGGTTTCTACGTTTGGAGGGAGGCCGCAGGTAGACCTCAGACATTGACTTCGAACATCTGCCGAGTAAAAGATCTGATGAAGAGAATTTTTCAGAAAATCGCTCTGTTACTGCTCTGCCCCCTGAAAACTGGACCGTTTGAAGCTGGAGTTTTCGGCTAGCCTTCCCTGGCTGGGAGAGGAGCGGAGAACGATGAAGGCATCGAAGTTCACGGAAGCGCGAGACAGGCGTTCATCCTGAAGCAAGGCGAGGAAGGCACGCCGGTTGCGGAGATCTGCCGCAAGGCCGGGATCAGTCAGGCGACCTACTTCAACTGGAAAAAACGGTATGGAGGTCTGCTGCCTGACGAGATGCGCCGGCTGAAGGCACTGGAGGATGAGAACAGCCGCCTGAAGAAGATCGTGGCCGACCTGACCTTGGATCGGGAGATGTTGCAGGACGTCATCCGCCGACAGCTCTGAGGTTTGCCCGGACACGGGAACTGGTCGACGGGATGTTGGTGGGCTGGAGCATATCGATCCGCCGGGCATGTGAGGCCCTGCGCTTTGACCCGTCGAGCTACCATTACAAATCCCGCCGAACCGGGCAGGCCGCACTGGACCTGAGGATCCGAGAGATCTGCGAAACACGGGTGCGCTACGGATATCGGCGTGTCCATGTCTTGCTGCGACGGGAGGGCTGGCAAGTGAACATCAAGAAGACGCGCAGGATTTACAATGAGTTGGGTCTGCAGCTCAGGAACAAGAATCCAAAACGTCGGGTGAAGGCCAAGCTGCGCGATGATCGCCAGGAGGCAGTCGGACCGAACGATGTCTGGGCCATGGATTTTGTTCATGACCAACTCGCCCTCGGCAACAAGCTGCGGATCCTGACGATCGTGGATACGCATTCCCATTTCTGTCCAGCAGCCGACCCGCGTTTCGCTTATCGGGGTGAGGATGTGGTCCGGACACTGGAACGGGTCTGTGCCCAGGTCGGCTATCCCAGGACGATCCGGGTCGACAATGGCAGCGAATTTATCTCTCGCGATCTCGACCTGTGGGCTTATGCCAACGACGTTACCCTGGACTTCTCACGCCCTGGAAAACCGACAGACAATGGCTTCATCGAGGCGTTCAACAGCAAGCTCCGGTCCGAATGCCTGAACGCGCACTGGTTCATGAGCCTTGCGGACGCGCAGGAAAAACTGGAGACTTGGCGTAGGCACTACAATGAGGACCGACCTCATAGTGCGATCGGATATAACGTCCCGATCGCCCTGCATTATCCCGGCGGCGCAGCCAGCCCGTCGCCATGACCGAGCCGGAAAACTCTAGCATCCGGCGGTCCAAGGTTGGGGAGCAGCGCATGATGAAGCAAACTCTTCATTAAACCGAGGGACGTTCCGGGGGGCAGGTCAAAATCACTATACGGATGTGCGAAAACTTGGCGTCTAAAAGCAAAAAAGCCCGCATAAAACGGACTTTTTTACGTACTCGTTGGACGATGAGGGTGGCCGAAACCCGCGACCTCACGCGCCTTTCACAGGTCAATATAGCTAGTGAATCGGCAGTGTCAACAAAATGTTGACTATCGCCAGTGATGTAGAGCAAAGGTGAAGAGAATGTCTCTGAGGTTTATAAAACGTTTTTCAGTCAATAGCTTATGAAAAGTAGATGTAGCTCATGCCGTTTACACAAGATGAAGTGCAACAGCTTCCAGACATCTTTTCCGCGCCAAGGTTTGCCACCTACCTAGCCGAGAAAAATGCTCATCGAATCGAAGCACTAGAGCTTTATAAATGGAACCTTGACGTCTCATGTGCATTTTTTGCACCCTTACAGGTGTGCGAAGTCAGCATCCGTAATGCAATCTCGGAAGCGATTGAGTTAACATATGGGCCAAACTGGCCCTATGAACAAAGCTTCGAGATCGCATTGCCGAACCCACAGAGAGCTTACAGTCCGAGAGCGAACCTGCTGTCTCATCGAAATGAGCCTACGACGGGGAAGGTCATTGCGGAACTAAAGTTTGTGTTTTGGGAACGAATGTTCACAGGCCGCCACGACAAAACAATCTGGAACCATCACCTTCGAACGGTCCTGCCCAACTTAGACGCAGCAAAATCTGTTCAGCAACTTCGACGCGAAGCATTTGACACGCTAAAAGATATACGTGACCTTCGGAATCGCATTGCGCACCATGAACCAATTTTTCGGCGTAATATTCAGGACGAGTATAACCGTATTAAGAAGGTAGTAGGATGGCGTAGCACTGTCGCGGCTAATTGGCTAGATAAGGTCGAAACTGTGACCAACCATATACCAAATAAGCCCTAAAGCAGCGGCATTATGATTTTCTACAAGTGAAGAATCTGTATCGAGTAGAAATATCTACATGTGACATAACATAGCTTATTGTTGCTCAATATGGAGGGGAAGTGGGTTCATTGGATTGAGCGCCAAGTTATCCACATTTTCCGGGGATGCTTCTGGGGGCATCCAGAGATTAAGCAATGAGAACAACCTTGCTATGCTAAGAAATTCGCTGCGGTAGAGCTACTCTAAGGAGCAGCTTTCATCCGCAGCCCAGTCCCCGAAGCTGAGATAGTAGACCCTGATATCCTCCTGCCCCGCGGTGAGTGCGGCCAAGGCTGCCAGGGCTGCGCGTCCGCCGCCTTGACAGTGTGTGACGACAGGAACGCCGCGGCGGACCCCTGCATCAGCCATCATCTGCACTAATTCGGCTGCCGGTCGCAGATGCCGCCCGTCTAGCAAATCGCGATGATCGAGATGCGCGGCGCCGCGCAGATGGCCCCCACGCTTGTTCCCCTTCAGATCTTCGCCGCTGAACTCGGCAGCGGTCCGGGCATCAAAAATCTGGACGGATGGCAAGGCTGTCTTCAGCTCCTGCCGCCCGATGAGGCCGACTGCCCCCGCGCCCGGGCGAAGGTCGGGTGCGGAGGTGCCTGGCATCGCCTGCGCGGGAGGCGTCCCAAGGTCCGGCAGGCCCCCGTTCAGCACCGCGGCCGGAAGCCCGAAATACTGCAGGATGAACCAAACCCGGGCGGCCTCGGTCATGCTGCCGTCGTCCAGGACCACGGTCAGGGCATCCTGCGTCAGGCCCAATTGTGCAATCTGGTCCTGCCAATAGGCGAGGTCATCAAACCCCGTGTCGCTTTGCTTGGCCGTGGCAACCCAGATCCGGATCGGCACAACCGTCATGCCCGTGGGACGTTCCTCTGCTGTGGGGACGTAAAGCAGACGAAACAGACCCATATCGGCCAGCTGAGGCGCGGTGACGATGGGCGAATTGATCATAGGCTTATGTCCTTTTTCAGAATGCCCGTCAGCAGATCGGGCGTCATCAAGCGATCCCGGCAAGTCGCAGGGCCAGCCCGGCCAGCGCGCAGATCGCCAACACCGTAACCGCGCCCAGTTTGAAGCGGAACACCGCCACGATGGCGACGGTGACCAGCGCCAGTGCGGCCACGTCCAGCGTGGACCAAACCGGCCAGTCCAGGTCCAGCCCCATCGCGGTGACAGGGCGCAGCTGGCCGAACAGCACGTGCAGCCCGAACCACAGCGCCAGGTTCAGGATCACCCCCACCACCGCCGCGGTCACCGCCGTCAGCGCGGCGCTCAGCGCGTGATTGTCGCGCAGGTGTTCGATGAAGGGCGCGCCCAGGAAGATCCACAGGAAGCACGGCAGGAATGTGACCCAGGTGGTCAGCAGCCCGCCCAGGGTCGCGGCCAGCAGCGGCGGCAGGCTGCCCGCCTCGCGCAGCGCTCCCATGAAGCCCACGAACTGCGTCACCATGATCAGCGGCCCCGGCGTGGTCTCCGCCATGCCCAGCCCGTCCAGCATCTCTCCGGGGGCCAGCCAGCCATAGGTCTCGACCGCCTGCTGGGCGACATAGGCCAGCACCGCATAGGCACCGCCAAAGGTCACCACCGCCATCACGCTGAAGAACCCGGCAATCTGAGAGAACACGTTCTGCGGCCCAAGCATTAGGAACAGCGCTGCCACTGGCAGCAACCAGAGCCCTAGGAACACGACCGAGATGCGGGCCGCCCACCCCGCGCTGACCCGTGTGTGATCGGGCGTGCCCTCTCCCAGCAAGGTATCGGCATCTTCGACCTGGGTGCCGCCCATCTTGCCGTGCCCACCGCCGCCTTGAAATGCGGCTAGCCCGGACCGCGCGCCCAGATATCCCGCGACCGCTGCGGTCAGGATGATGACCGGAAACGGCACCCCAAATGCGAAGATGGCAACAAAGGACGCAGCGGCGATGCCGATCATCGTAGGGTTCTTCAGGGCGCGCGACCCGATGCGGATGACCGCCTGCACGACGATGGCCAGCACTGCGGCCTTGAGGCCGAAGAACAGCCCTTCCAGCACGCCAGTATTGCCCCAGATCGCATAGATCCACGACAGACCCATAATCGCCACGACACCGGGCAGTACGAACAGCAACCCCGCGATGATACCGCCAAGTGTCCGGTGCATCAGCCAGCCGATATAGACGGCCAGCTGCATCGCCTCGGGGCCGGGCAGCAGCATACAGTAGTTCAGCGCGTGCAGGAACCGCCGCTCGCCCAGCCATTTTTGTTCCTCGACCAGCACGCGGTGCATCAAGGCGATCTGGCCTGCGGGACCGCCAAAGCTGAGCAGGCCAATGCGCGCCCAAATGCGGGTGGCCTCGGCAAGGGTAGGATAGGGACGGGTCGTCATCATTCTGCCCTCGACTTGTTAGTGGGCCAGTTGTGGGTCTCGCCGGTCGCGTCACGCGCCGACCGATAGAGCGCGTCATAGACCAGCATTCCCGCCTCCAACTGCTCCAGATCGTCGGCATACATGCGCGACAGGCCAAGGGAGACGGCCAGCAGCCCCGCTGCTTCGGGTGCCAGGTCCAGCCGTGCCGTATCGGCAGCCCGCACGATCACGGCCAGTCGGTCCAGCGCCGGAACGGACAGGCCCAGTTCAGCCAGCATCACGTCGAAACTGCACAGATCGCCCCTATGGCTGAAAAAGACATCCTCGATGTCGAACGGCGCAGCCTCATGGCGCTCGGCCACACCCGAAACTTCGGCCGGCGCCACGAACAGGATTACCGCACGGGGATCGACGAACCGGCGGATCAGCCACGGGCAGGCGATCCGGTCGATCTTAGGTCGCGCGCGGGTGACCCAGACTGTGCGGCCCTGCCCGTCGCGCGGGGGCAAATGGTCCGTCCGAATCAAAGGCAAGCCTGCCTCTCGCCACGCGACAAAACCACCTTCCAGGTATTCGGCCGGGCGTCCTTCGGCGCGCAGCCACGCCGCAGCACCCTGACTGCGACGATGACCCGCTTGGCAGAGCACGAGGACAAGACCGGGCGGCAGCGGCGGCAGATCGGCCAGCGCACGGTCATCCGCGCGGATGGTCCCCGGCACCAGCCGCGGATCGGCAGCGAAGTCGGTATCGGACCGGACATCCAGAATGACCGGCGCGCGCGGCGTGCCGAAGATCCGGGCAAGTTTGTCGATGGAAATCGCATTGAGCGCAGGCATGGGCGTTCCTCCCGTGAAGGTTTCAATGGAACGCGAACTTCGGCTGACGCCTCGTGGGGCGGTCGCAGGCCCCATGCGCAAGGAAATAGATTGCGGGTGATGGCAAGGTCAAGAAGGTAGATCGACGTTACCTCGTGTGCAGCGATGCAGCCTCCGGGGCGTAGCACGTCCTTGCCGGTTGTTACGAAGTCCAACCGATGGATGGCGTCGCCGCGAGGCCACCGCGATCATCCCTATCCGGAAGAACGGCCGATGTTGGAAAGAGGACTGCCCTGCCGCGATCGCCCGAAACGAAACCCTGCGTGCCACCCGGCACTATGCCAGGGCGTTTTGGAAGCGATGGACGGGATACCACGTCCGAAGTCGGATCGAAGCGAAGATGCGGTGCCTCAAGGCCTTCGGTGAACGCATCGCGGCAAGAGACCCCGATCGCCAGACCGCCGAAATCCAGATCCGCGTCACACTGATGAACCGCTTCTCGGCCCTCGGAACGGCCGAAATCATTCGTGTGGACTGAGGCCAAAAGGGGAAGGGACAATCATGCCCCAGGCGTGAGTTACGCAACAACGCCCTCAGCGTCTGCCGGCTGACCCATCGTCAGGCCTATGCCGACATCTTCATGGTCGCCTGCGTCGGCCCGCTGCTGGCCCTGGTCGTGGTCGTCCTGGTCGCGGCCTGATATCGGCGTGGATGGTCTTGTGGCCGCAGGCGCAGTGAGGAATGGTCAAAGCGCGGCGCGCCTGATGGCCTGAGCCGAGTCGGAAGGGCGCAGTGATCGGATGATGGAAGAAGCAAGTCAGGCCCTGCTGCTGCTCGAGGCGCTCGGCATCGGTCTTCTGATCGGGATCGAGCGCGAGCGCAACGGGGGCGAGAACGGCGGTCCGGCCCCGATCGGGGTCAGGACCTTCTCGCTCGCCTCGCTGATTGGCGCACTCAGCCAGTATGCGGGCGGGCTGCCGTTGCTGGCGGTGGCGCTGGCCGCGGTGGGCGTCCTGCGGGCGGTCGCACATCTGTCGCAGCCGGACCGGCAGGCAGGAATGACCACCAGCCTCGCGCTGGTGCTGGTCGTGGTTCTGGGTGGGTTGTCGGTCGAGCATACGTTCCTTGCCGCCGCGTCGGGGGTGCTGGTCGTCACCCTGCTGGCGGCACGGTCGGCCCTGCGCGACTTCAGCCGCTCGGTCCTGAACGACTTCGAGATGCGCGACGGATTGATCCTTGGCGTCTCAGGTCTGATCATCCTGCCAGTGATCCCCGATACCGGCTTCGGGCCGGACGGTGCGATCAATGCGCGCGCCATCTTTGTCATCGTCATCCTGGTGATGGTCATCGGGGCGGTCAGTCACATCTGCACCCGGGTCTTCGGCGACCGGCTTGGCCTGCCACTTTCGGGGTTCCTGTCGGGTTTCGTGTCCTCGACGGCCACCGTGGTCGAGATGGGCCGCAAGGTCGACGCACCGGGTGATACGGCCGTCCGCTTCATCCAGCCAGCGGCGGCGGGGGCCACCTTGTCTTCGGTGTCGTCGCTGGTGCAGACCGGCATGGTGCTGGGCCTGGTCAGCCCGTCCCTGTTCGCCCTGGCATTGCCGGTGCTGGTGGTACCGACCGTGGTCGTGCTGATCTTCAGCGCCCTGCTGGTCTACCTGGCTACGCGAAAAGGGGGCGAGCCGGCGGGGATCGAATTGCCCTCGCGGATCTTTAGCGTCAAGGACGCGGTGAAGTTCGCTTTGACCGTGACAGCGGTCATCCTGATCTCTGCGATGCTGAACGATCGGTTTGGTACCGAGGCCGTACTGCTGTCAGCGGCCCTGGCCGGGTTGATCAGCACAAGTTCGGCTGCCGTCGCTCTAGCCTCACTGGTGGCTGCAGGCCAGATGCCGGCGGGTGAGGCCGTGATGCCCTTGGCGGCTGCCCTGACGGTCAATGCCATGGTACGACTTGTGCTTGCCCTCCGCTCACGATCGCCGGTATTTGGGCGGATTGTGGCACTGGGCCTGGTCCTGTCCGTCCTATCCGTCTGGATCGGCTGGCACTTCTCGGCGGTAAT
The DNA here is from genome assembly GCF_024105395.1 of Paracoccus sp. 08. Classification (NCBI taxonomy): domain Bacteria; kingdom Pseudomonadati; phylum Pseudomonadota; class Alphaproteobacteria; order Rhodobacterales; family Paracoccaceae; genus Paracoccus; species Paracoccus sp. 08. The sequence goes on from NZ_WEKR01000072.1 coordinate 28,060, forward strand.
TAAGGTCTGGCTGAACGACTAAGCAGGCGCCTGTGGCGATACGGCAGCTTGGTCCTGGCTCCAGGCTTTCGCTTGGGGCGCCATGCTGGCGGCCTGCACAGGTCGCTGTGCGTCCCGGTTGGCGACTAATCTGCAATGCCCGTTTCAATGGTGATTCTCACACTGCACCCTGGTGGCCATCAGGATGTACACTGGCGACGGCGTATGGGGTGCGGTAGGCGGGGAAGGTGGCAGTCAGGGAAGCGAAGCCTCATTTCGGGCTGGACAGCTAAACTTGCAGGGCTCGAAGAATCTTTGGCAAAAAGAGATGCCAGCGCCAACTTGGCCCACGGGATACGAGCAGGCCGGTTAACGCGGCCTGCAGGATCCGTTGGGCATTGGCGCAAAATGTTGCGCTGAAATCTCCCGCCGGTGCGACGGAAGGTCCGGGTTGGCCACCAGCGGACCAGGCTGCCGATGACCGAAGCCCTTCTCATTAGGTCTCGATGACCTAGGTGCCGCGCAATTTCAGCGTGATGGTGACGGCGGCGGCGTCGCGGTTGCGCCAGAACCAGCCGTGCTCGCCGGCAAAGGGGGCCTCGATGCTGCCCTTACTTACCCGCAGCTTCTTCCCGTCCGCGGGCGTAGTTGATCGGCTGGCCTTTGTTCTGGGCTTGTTGGTTGTTTAACCTGACAGGCCTGATCGCCCCTGGAGCCATCCATCGGCTTCGGCTTTTCGCTGACCCGGACGTCCATCGGGCGCTTCATCAACCGCTCCGCGCGCGAGGCCGACCGGGGCGCGGTCTTTGCCGCACAACTCGCGTTTTCACACGCCTGCTGGCTGGTCACGTATCCACTGGCGGGTTGTATCGGCGCGGGCGCGGGCGCGGGGCTGTCGGTCGCGGCGCTGGTGCTGGCGGGGATCCGGGCGGCCAGTTTGGTGGCGGTGCTGCGCCTGTGGCCCGCCGATGACCTGACCGTGTTGCCGCATGTCCACCCGGACCTGCCGCCCGACCATCCGCATCTGGCCGAACACGGCCCCACCATGCCCATGCTGTCGTCATCGACGATCTGCACCGCCGCTGGCCCAAGGCGGCCTGAGCGGGGGACTGCGCCTAGCACTCCTCCGGGGCGCGGAAGTGGCGGAACTGGTGCAGCTGCAGCAGGTCGTAGGTGATCTTGAGCCCGCCGCAGACGAGAAACGGTACGGCCAGCCATCCCGCCCCCATCATTGCCCCCGCGATCGAGGGACTGACCGCGGCGGCAAGGCTGCGTGGCATCGAGGTGAAGCTGGCGGCGGCCGTCCGTTCGCCCTCGGTCACGACGGCGATCACATAGGAGGACCGGGTGGGCACTGAACTGCGCCGGGTCTGCCGGAGACTCCAACTCTTGAGTAGGATGGAGCATGATGAGCAAGACGACGAACAAGTTTTCCCCTGAGGTCCGCGAGCGCGCAGTGCGGCTGGCTCTCGACACCGAGGGCCAGCATAAGTCGCGCTGGCAGGCGGTTATGTCGATCGCGGCGAAGATCGGCTACACCGCACAAACCCTGAACGAGTGGGTCAAGAAGGCCCAAATCGACAGCGGCAGGCGCGCCGGTATCCCGAGTGAGATTGCCGAGAATATGAAAGCGCTGGAACGCGAGACCCGCTTGCTCTGCTCGACAAAGCCGTCGAAGGTCGGCGGTGTCGGCATCAGCGCAGCCCGTTCCGCAGCCCAAGCCTCAGCGATCGTGCCCGGCAGCATGCCGTGCGGCAGGCGCGCCCACTGCTCGATGCAGCGTTCCTCGAGCCAGGCGTTCATCGCCGCCAGATCCGGAAAAGTCCGGCATCAGCTGAAGGATCTGGTGCCGGGCATCCTGCACGTTCTTCTCGACCTGCCCTTTCTCCCAGCCCGCTGCCGGGTTGCAGAACTCAGGCTCGAAGACGTAGTGGCTGGTCATCGCCAGGAACCGCGTGTTGACCCTCCGGACCTTGCCCCGGCCGACCCGGTCAACGGCGGTCTTCATGTTTTCGTAGATGCCCCGCCCTAGTACCCCGCCGAACACCCGGAACGCGTGCCAGTGAGCATCGAACAGCATCTCGTGCGTCTGCAGCAGATAGGCCCGCAGCAGGAATGCCCGGCTGTGAGACAGCTTGATGTGGGCAATCTGGAGCTTCGTGTTCTCGCCCGCGATCGTCGCCCAGTCCTCGCTCCAGTCGAACTGGAAGGCCTCCCCGGGCTGAAACACCAGCGGGACGAAGGTGCCGCGGCCGGCGCTCTGCTCCTCGCACTGGTGATCGGCCTTCCACTGCCGCGCGAAGGCCGCGACACGGTTGTGGGAACCGGTGTAGCCCAGAGCGACCAGCTCCTTGTGGAGATGCTTCAGCGTTCGCCGCTTCTTGCGCGACTTGCCAGCTTCCGTCTTCAGCCACGCCGACAGCTTGTCCGCGAACGGATCCAGCTTGCTCGGCCAATCCGGCGTCCGGAACGCCGGCTCCACCGTGCCTGCCCGAAGATACTTGCGGATGGTGTTCCGCGACAGCCCCGTCCGCCGCGCAATCTCCCGGATGGACAGCCGATCCCGCAGCCCCCAGCGTCGGATCACACTCAGTAGCGCCATGTCAATTACTCCGTTGTCCCCGCTTCCAAAGCCAGGGCGCGTTCAAACATAGGTCACTTCTCAGTGGAAATCTCCTGGCCACTGGAGTGAACTGCATGGGCTGGACCACAGCTGATACGCTGGACGGGCCTTGATTGGAGAAGGCCCATGACACCACGAGGTCCCTACCGCCGGCATTCCACGCCGTTCAAGCTGCGGCTTTGCCAAGACACCCGCACCGGCGCTCTTGGGCGGCGCGATGCGCAGCGCAGCCACAATCTTTCCGCCAACCTCATTCAGCTATGGCTTACGCAATATGACCGGGGGGTTTGAACGACGAGGAAGCCAAGGCCGGTGTCATTGCAGAGTATGAAGCTCGCATTGCCGCGCTCGAGCGGAAGATGGGTCAGCTCACGATGGAGCTGGATCTTGAAAAAACACCACGGATGTGGACCGCGGGCGGCAGCGAAAGATTCTTCGTGATCAGCGGCCCCTTGGCTGCTCCGTCAGACGGGGGTGCAAAGCCATGAACCTGCCGCGGCGCACCTACTACTACCGCTCTGCTAGGACCCTCGAGCTGACAGACGGCGAACTCACCGCCATCATCGAAGATGTCCAGGATGAGCTACCCTGCTATGGCTATAGACGCGTGACTCACCAGCTTCGGCGCCGTGGTTTTGCAATCAATCACAAAAGGGTAGCACGGGGCATGCGAGTAGCGGGACTGGGCATCAAGCCCCGCAAGCGCTCTGTGCGTACGACTGACAGCCGGCATGACTCTCCAATCTTTCCCAACCTGTATCGCAACCTCATTCCCGATCGCCCTGACAGGGTCTGGGTCGCGGATTTCACCTACATCCGTGTCGTCACAGGCTTCTGCTACCTGGCCGCCATCCTTGATGCGTGTAGCCGCAAAGTCATAGGCTATGCATTGTCACAGCATCTGAATACGGAACTGGCACTCGCAGCTCTGCGCGCGGCCGTCATGACCAGAAAGCCTTCCAAGGGCTGCATTCATTATACGGATCGCGCCTGTCAGTACGCATCCTAAAGCTATTGGGACGCCCTCGCTGCTTCAGGCTTGCGCCGTTCGATGAGCAGCGACGGCAATCCTTATCATAACGCGCAGGCTCATAGCTTTATGAAGACCCAGAAGGTCGAGGAGGTCTATCGAGCCGGTTACGAGACTTTTGCCGATGTGGCAGTCCGCTTGCCGATCTTCATTGAGCAGATCTACAACACGAGAAGGCTTCACTCAGCCCTCGGCTACAGAACCCCAGAGGAATTCGAAACCCTGTTTGCCCAGAAAGCGGCTTAGTTCGAATGGTGCGATGTCGTCCACCCCATGGGGTTCACTCCAAACCCGGCTCAGTTCTCAGCGGAAATCAACACACGGCCAGCAGCACCGATACCTCGATCCGGTCGGACGGGACAGGGTCAAGGCGCGCGGCAAGGGCGCGCAGGCCGGCCTCGGGCGCGGTATCTGCGGCCGCAGCTGCATCGCCACCGGTCGCATGGACAAGACGGATGCGCGCGCTATCCAGAACCCCTAGCCACAGTGCGGTCTGGGCCGCGAGATCGGCGGGGTCCGACAGGTCGGAGGCGATGAGGACGCGCCGGTAGGGGCCCTGCGGCTGCTGTCGCACCGACAGCACGGGACGGGTGCTGCCGCGCAGCACCCGCTGGATCGTTGTCCCCAGAAGCCCCGCCAGAGGCCCGCGCGACCGCGACGCGCCAAGCACGATCAGATCGTGGTCGCCCGCCTCGGCGGCCGCAAGAATTTCGGTATGGGGTTCGCCCTTGCGGATCAGCATCTCGGGGCGCACGGCGTCGGCGGGTTGGCGGGCGTCGAGCCACTCGGTCATGACCGGTGGCTCGGTACCACCGTCGCCCAAAACCAGCGCGGCCGATACCTCGGGGTCCACGACATGCAGCATGCTGATCCGCTCGGCATGGCCGCGCTACAGCAACAATGCCCGGTCCAGCGCCGCCACCGACTGCCGGGCGAAATTGGTTGCCAGAAGAAGCGTCTCGATCATCTAGTGAGGGTTTGCGCTATTCGCCGCAAAGGCAAGCCTTTCCGGACGTCCAGGCGAAAACGCGGAAATCCGGCGCCTGCTTGATCCATGTCAGGCTTGGTCGATACCGGCTATGGCAGCATCGCGGCAACGCAAACCGGAACGAAAGTAATCGGACATGGCATTGCTGGCTGGAAAGGTCGCGCTGGTCTCCAGCGCTGCGGCGGGGATCGGGCGCGCGACGGCGCTGAAATTCGCCGCCGAAGGGGCAAGGGTCATGGTCTCGGATGTCGAGACCGGGGGCGGCGAGGAAACCGCGGCGCTGATCCGCGCCAGGGGCGGCGAGGCATGTTTCCTGCGCGCCGACGTGTCGGTTGCAGCCGATGTCCAGGCGCTGGTCGCCGCCACAGTCGCGGCCTATGGTCGGCTGGACTGTGCCTGCAATAACGCCAGCATCGAAGGCACGATCGCGCCCTTCATCGAGCAGACCGAGGCGAATTTCGACCGCATCATCGCGGTCAACCTGAAGGGCACCTTCCTGTGCCTGCAGGCCGAGATCACCCAGATGCTGGCCCAGGGCGGTGACGGGGGGCCATCGTCAATCTGTCCTCGGTCGCCGGGCTGATCGGCTTTCCGGGCCTTGCGTCCTATGTCGGAGCAAAGCACGGGGTGAACGGGCTGACCCGCAATGCAGCACTTGAATATGCCAAGTCGGGGATCCGGGTGAATTCGGTCTGCCCGGCCGGGATCGACACCCGGATGCTCGATTCGCTGGCCGAACAGGCGACGGGGGCAAGATGACCAGCCGCCAGATGATGGACGGGCTGCACCCGATGGGCCGCATCGGCGCTCCCGGCGAGGTGGCGGGCCTGATCGTCTAGCTCTGCTCGCCCGAGGCCGGGTTCATGACCGGCGCGGTGGTGCCGGTCGATGGCGGGTTCGTCGCACAGTGGTCCGCAGGGGTCGAAGCGCGGGGTCGCCTCAGATCAGGACGGAGGCCAGGATCGCACCGGTGACGGCCAGCAGCAGGATCGCAGCGGCGGCACCTTCGCGGAAGATGTCCTCGACGCGGTCCAAGTCCTCGGCGATGACCGTCTGCGGCTTCGGACGCGACCGGCGCAGGGACCGTGATCCGGCGCGCATGGCGGCCCGGGCGGCGACGGTCAGGGCTGCGGCCCGGCGCTGCACCGGGCCGAGGGCATCGCCTTCGGGCAGGGCGGGCGGTTTCAGCCCGACCGCGGCGGCCCCGGCGATCAGCAGCACCGCCAGGCCCAGCGGCCAGGCATCGGTGATCTGCGCGCGCAGATCCGTCGCCAGCGGGGACTTGTCGGCAAGATCGGCGTAGAGCAGCCAGGGCAGCCAGAGCGCCGCGCCCGCCAGCGCAAGGAACGCCAGCGCCATCAGGACCGGCGGGCGGCGGCGCGGTTTCGACCGTGGCAGAACCGCCAGATAGCGCGCCATCGCCAGCGCAGTGGTCAGCGCCGACAGCCCGATCAGCGTCGCGCCAAGGGCCCCGGCCGGGTCCTTCAGCGCCGACTTGACCAGCGCCCCGGCCAGCAGCGGGCCCCCGGCCAGCGACAGGCCCAGCACCGCCAGTACCGCCATGAGCCCCCAGCGCCAGGCCCGGCCGCAGGTCGGGGCCAGCCCGACGCCAAGAAACAGCGCCCCCTTGGCCAGCCCGTGATGCAGCGTGAAGAGTGCCAGCGCCGGCAGCAGCGTGGCGGGCGCGCTGCCTTGCGCCAGGGCATAGCCCAGCACGCCCATGACCAGCCCCATCTGGCTGACGGTCGAATAGGCCAGCACCGACTTCGCCCCAGCCTGCCCCAGCGCCAGCAGCGCCGCAAGGAACAGCCCAGTGAAGGCCAGAATCATCAGGACAGTTCCCGCCCCCAGTGCCGGCGTGCCCAGCGGCAGGAACGCCACAAGCCCGAAGATCCCGGCCTTGACGATGGCGCCCGAGAGCACCGCCGAGGCCGGCACCGGTGCCGCCGGATGCGCCACCGGCAGCCAGACATGCAAGGGCATTAGCCCGGCCTTGATCCCGAAGCCCGCGATCAGAAGCCCGAGTGCCGCAGGATGCGTCGAAGGCAGGGCTAGGGCGGCGCGCACCGCCTCGATCCCGATGGCTCCGCCCGCGCCGTAAGAGGCCAGCATCAGCCCGACCAGGATCGCCACCTCGCCCAGCACGGCCAGCACCAGATAGACGGTGCCCGCCCGCATCGACGCGGGCTTGCGGTCATGGATCACCAGCGGATAGGCCAGCAGCGAGACCAGCGCGAAAAAGACGTAGAAGCTGATGATGTCTGCGGCGATGAAGACGCCAAGATTGCCGGCCAGCACCAGGTTCCAGAACAGCGCGAAAGACGTGGGCCGGCCGTCGTGCCGCAGGTAGAAGGCCGCGTAGACCCCGGCCCAGAACCACAGCAGCGCCGCCCCGCCCAGAAACAGCGCACCGGTCCCGGTCAGTTCCAGCCCGCCGTCCAGCAGGATCCCCGGCAGCGCGACCGGGGTGTCGCGCGGGGTGATGACCGCGGCCGCCAACCCCGGTAGCGGGCCGAGCGGCAAGAGCGTCACCATGCGCGGGCCCCAGCCCGGCAAGAGGGAGAGGCTCGCTAGCAGCATCGGCCACAGGACAGCCAGCGGCAAGAGCAGCGACAGGTCGGCTGTCATCGCAGGTAGCCCCCCTCGGCGATCAGGGTGACCCAGGCCAGCGGGCTGAATGGCAGCGAGGCGAAGATGCCCGCCCCCAGCGACACCAGGGCAGTCACCGCTGCAGGCAGGATCAGCATCCGGTCGCGCGTGGTGGCCAGTTCGCGGATGGCGGGACGGTCCGCAGGGGGCGGCAACAGCCAGGCGCGATAGAGGAGCGGCAGGAAATAGGCGGCGTTCAACAGCGACGAGCCCGCCAGCACCGCCACCACCCAGGCCGCGTCCGATTGCAGCGCGCCGATCCCGAGATACCATTTCGAGATGAAGCCCGCGACCGGCGGCAGCCCGATCATGCCCAGCGCGCCGACCGAGAACGCCGCCATCGTCACCGGCATCAGGCGGCCCGCCCCGTCCAGATCGGCAATCGCCTTGATCCCCATGCGGTTCGCGAGCGCGCCGGCGCACATGAAGAGGGTGATCTTCATGATCCCCTGATGCACCAGATGCACCAGCCCGCCGATCACGGCATATGGCCCGATCAGGCTGGCGCCAAGGATGATGTAGCTGACCTGGCTCACCGTGGAATAGGCCAGCCGCTTCTTCAGATCGGTCTGCATCAAGGCGCGGACCGAGCCGTAAAGGATGGTGACCGAGGCCAGCGCCGCCAGCGGCAGGCCCAGCCCCAGGTCGGCCACGGTGCCGATGCCGTAGACATCATAGATCATCCGCACGATGCCGAAGGCTCCGGCCTTGACCACTGCGACGGCGTGCAGAAGCGCGCTGACCGGGGCGGGGGCGGCCATTGCCTCGGGAAGCCAGCCATGCAGGGGGAAGATCGCGGCCTTCACCCCCAGCCCGCCGATGCACAGGATGAAGATCAGCGTCAGGGTCAGCGCGGGGATGCCGGTCAGGTCCGGCGGCGCGGCGAACTCGATCGCCCCGACCAGCGACTGCAGCCACAGGATCCCGGCTAGGAAGGCAACGCTGCCCGCCAGCGTGTAGGAAAGGTAAATCCGCCCCGCGCGCAGCGACTTATCGTCGCCCTTATGCGCGACCAGCGGCCAGGTCGCCAGCGTCAGCAGTTCGTAAAACAGGAAGAAGGTGATCGCGGTGCCCGACATCGCCACGCCGGTCGCCGCCAGAACGCATAGATTGAAGAAGCCGAAGAACCGCGACAGGTTCGGCCCGCGGTCGAAATACGCGATGGCATAGATCGTGGTCATCAGCCACAAGAACACCGACAGAGTCACGAACAAGAGCGCAAGCTTGTCCAGCCGCAGCACAAGATCGTTGTCCGGTAGGAACTCGTAGCGCCATTCAAACACCAGACCGGCCTCAGTCGCGTTTAGCAGGTAGGCTACTACCAGCAGCTTGGTAAAGGCCACGCCGAGGTTGGCCGCGTTGCGCCAGGAGGACAGCCGCTCTGGCAAGGCAAAGCTGACCGCGGCGGCGACCAGCGGCAGGAACACCAAAAGCAGCGGCGCGGAGGTCATCATGGCGCGACCTCCGGTTGGATCACCGTGGGCGTGGCCCAGGGTACCTCAATGGCCGAGACGTCGACCAGCGCGGTGCCGGCAAATCCCATAACGATCGCCAGTCCCGCCAGCGCCAGCGGTGCCACGGCTTTCACTCCGCCGGTCACCGGGCCGCGCGACGCGGTATCAGGTCCCGCGCCAGCCAAAGGGGCAAAGCAGGCCGACAGCGCCCGAAAGAGATAGACCGCTGCCAGAAGGCCACCCACCACCAGCACTCCGGCATAAAGGAACGCGCCCTGCTCGATTGCTGCGCTTAGCAGCAGGAACTTGGCGGTGAACCCGCCCGAGGGCGGCAGCCCCATCAGGGACACCGCCGCAAGGCCGAAGGCGGTCACGGTCAGGGGCATAGCCTGCGCCAGTCCGCCCAGATCGGCGATCCGGTCACCGGCGGCAGCCTTCAGCATCAGCCCTGCCGCAAGGAACATTGCCGCCTTGGCCAGCATATGCGCCACGCCGTGCAGCGTCATCCCGGCCCAAGCGCTGGAAGGCTCGACCGCCCCGGCGACCAGCGGAAAGGCCAGGAACAGATAGCCGACCTGCGCCACCGTCGAATAGGCCACCAGCGGCTTCAGCCGGTCCTGCCGCATCGCCTGGATCGACCCGTAGATCACCGCCGCCGCACCCAGGCCACCCAGCACATGCAGGGCGGCAGAGCCGGTGATGGCCGGGAAAGCCTCGAACCACAGGCGCAACAGGATCACGAAGCCAAGCTTGACCGCAATCGCCGACAAAAGCGCGCTGGCCGGAGCGGGGGCGGCGGCGTGGGCGGGCGGCAGCCAGCCGTGCATGGGAAAGAGCGCAGCCTTGATCAGAAGCCCCGCCGTCATCAGCCCCAGCGCCATGACCGTCGCCAGATCGAGGCGCGCGACCTGTGCCAGCAGGGTCACGTCGACCGTGTTGTAATTCGCCACCAGAAGCGCCACGCCCAGAAGATAGGCCAGCGAGCCCAGCATCGCGATCATGAAATAGCGCAGCGCCGCCGCAAGCGACCCCATCGCGGCCAGCGCCACGGCTGCCAGGCTGACCATCTCCAGCGTGACGTAGAGGTTGAAAAGGTCGGTGGTCAGAAAACCCGCATTGGCCCCGGCCCACATCAGGTAGAGGAGTGGCCAGAATGTCTCGGCCGTGGCCGCGCCGCCATCATTGCCGCCCGGCGGATCGACCAGCGCATGCAGCCCGATGGCACCGATTACCAGTGCGCCCGCCAGTACCATCAGCCGCGCGACCCCGTCGGCGCGCAGAAGGATGCCCAGCGGCAGGTCCCAGTTGCCGACCAGCAGCGTTGTCCCCGGCGGCAGGAGCGCCAGCCACAGCGCCAGCCCCGCCATCACCGGTGCCGCCGCCAGGATCAGCCAGCGACCGCTGCCACGCAGCAAGAGCGCCGCCACCATGAAGCCAAGCGGCACCGCCACCAGAAGGCCAAGCAGGTTCATGCGTCCGGCTTTCCGGCTTTGCCCTGATCTGGGGACCGAGGTGCTTCGGCCAGCCGCACGATCATCGCCGCGCCAAAGGCGGTCAGTGCCACCGCAACGACGATGCCGGTGATCACTAGCGCCTGCGGCATCGGGTCAATGGCATCCGGCCCGCGGCCGAGACCGCCCAGGATCAGAAAGACGCCCGCTCCGACCACGTTGACCGCGAGAAGCTGACGCAAGGCATGTCGCCGGACGATGAAGGCGTAGAACCCGAGTGCGGTCAGGATTGCCCCCGTCACCGCGTAGATATGACCGGCGGAGACCGGTTCGGGTGCCAGGAGTTCCATCTCAGCCGTTTCCGCCCGCGTCCGGGACAGGGGAATCGGCCACCGGCGGCCCGGCCACCAGCAGTGCCAGCGTCACCCCGATCGACAGGAACAGCGTGTATTCGATGGTCACGATCAGCGCCTTAGCCAAGCCCTTGGGATAGATCAGGAATCCGCCCGCCGCGATGCCGCCCAGCCCGATCGCCAGAAAGACCAGCGGCCCCAGCACCAAGGCAGCGCGCAACAGCGGCCGGTCGCTGCGTGGCAGGCCGATGGCCCCGCCCATCGCCGCCAGCATCAGCCCGCCCGCAAGCACGGTTCCCGCCTGGAAGGCTCCGCCCGGCAGGTCGGACCCGGCCCAGACCAGATAGGCCGCCATCACCAGCGCCACGGGCAGCAGAACCCGCCCGGAGGCCCCGGCAACCTGATGCATCTGTCCGTCGGCCATGCGGGGTTCCGCCGGTCGGCCCGGCCAGGCCCGCGCAGGTGCCAGCGACCAGACCGCGACCAGCGCGCCCAGCAGGACGAAGCTTTCCAGAAGCGTGTCATAGGCGCGAAAAGCCAGCAGAACCCCGGTCACCCGGTTCTCGATGCCAAGCCCTGGCATCAGCGGTGCGACCACCCGGTCCAGCCCGCTTTCCGGGGTGATCGACAACACCGTGGCCGCCAGCAGCACGGCAAAGCTGGTGCAGGCCGCAAAGGCCCCGAGCCACAGCCAGGTCGGTGTGTCGCCGCTATGCACCGGATCGCCCAGCGCCAGGAGCCGCGCCCGCGCCAGGATCAGGAGGATGCCGGTGACACCGGCGCCGATGGCTATCTCGGCCAGGGCCACGTTCACCGCACCAAGGCTGAGCCAGGCAAGCCCCATCAGGTTGCCGAAGGCGATGAAGAAGGCGATCGCCGCCAGCGCGTCGCGCACGAACAGCGCGATACCCGCCGTGCCGAGGATCATCAGGCACAGGATGAGGTCGAAGGCACCGCTCATCTGCGGTCGGGCTCCTCGTTCTTGCGCACCCGCCGCGCCAGAAGCTGCGAGGTGGTGCCGGCTGCGATCACCGCAAGAAGCCAGACCAGCGCAAGCTTGGCCGCCACCGCGCCCGAACCCCAGTGGATCGCCGCCGCCAGCGCGACCAGCCCAAGACCGACGTTGTCGGCCTTGGTCAGCGCATGCAGCCGCGATGCCGTGTCGGGAAAGCGCAACAATCCCAGCGAGCCTGCGGCATAGAACCCAAGGCCCGTGCCAAGCAGCGCCAGCACCAAAAGTTCGGTCCAGATCATCCCCGGTCCTCCGCGTCAGGCTTCGGCGGCACGGCGGCCACCCGAACGAAAGCGGTGACCGCGACTGCCGCCAACAGCGTGCCGATCAGCGCCGCGTCGAGAAAGGCCGCATTTTCGCGCGCCGCACCAAGCACCACCGCGACGCCGATCACGCCGGTACCGGCCAGCTGGGCGGCCATGATCCGCTCGACCGGGCCGGGTCCGCGCCAGCAGCGCAGGAGTGCCGCAGCGACAGTCAGCAAAAGGAAGATAGCGGCGAGCGTGAACCAGTCAGCCATGCGGAGCCTCGGATGCGATGACCCGGGGACCAAATAGGCCGAGGATCCGTTGTTCCTGGGAGTGAAAATCTGCCGAGGCAAAGCTGGGCAGGTTCAGCACATGCAGCGCCATCGCGCCATCGCCGTCGCCGGGACCGGCCGCCAGCGTACCGGGCAGCATGCTGACAACCCCGCCCAGTAGCACATTAGCTTCGACCTGGCGGCTGGCCAGGGGCAATTCGACCCAGCCCGGCCCAACCGGAAGGCGCGGATCGAAGGCCCGGCGCGCCACGTCCAGACCGCCTAGCACGCTCTGCACCAGAAAGCGCGGCAGGAACACTGCCACGCGCCAGGCACCGACGCCCGGTCGGTCCGCCGGATAGAGCCGCAGGCTGAGCGCCGCCGCCACCACGACCGCGACGGCGCCATAGGGCAGTGCATCTGTAGCAGAACCTGTCAAGACGATCCAGAGCAGTGCCAGGATCATTGATCGGTTCAGGAACGAAACAGCATGCATCAAGAAACGATACCCCAAGTTAAGTTACAGCCACCAGCACACGAAAAGTTCGGCGGATGCAAGGTGTTAATCAAGCGGCGTCTCAGTTAGCAGGATAGACACGAGATGCGGCATAACCCGCACCCGATTGCAACCGTTCTACCAGCGCTATCGCGGAAATCTGGTGTGGGGATCAAAAGTCGAACAGTTCGCCCAGCATCGATTTACGCTTGCGGCGGCTCGGATCGTGTTCGTCATCATAGTCGGGGCGGTCATCATATCGATCTCCGTCGCGGCGGGCTCGGCTGTCGCGTTCGCGCTGCGGCGAACGACTGTCGCTGCGGGGTTCTGCGAGAACGGTAGCAGACTATCACATTTTGACGATCTTGTCGAGTTCACCCCGGTCGAGCCAGACTTCCCTGTACGTCGGGCAATAGTCAATCTCCACGCCCTGGCGGTCTGATATCGTGAGCAGCGTTCCATCAACGGGGCATTTCATGGTCTTGGTTCCTTTCATCAGTGCAAGCGCACTCTGTCAGTCTGAGGTGGTGGTTGGCATGGGCGTTGATGATGTAACCGCCCCCCGACGGCATCTGTGTGCCAAGGTGGGTCTGCAACGATCCATCGCCAAGGACACGCAGATCTTCGCTCGCCAACTTGGTCTGAAGCCTTGCTTCACCCCGGTGCGGAGCCCTCAGAGCAATGGCATGTCAGAGGCATTCGTGAAGACGCTCAAGCACGATTACGTCCAGGTGACGCCGCTACCAGACGCCCAAACCGTTCTCGGATGGATCGGAGGCTGGATCGAGGACTACAACGACAATCACCCGCATTCAGGGCTGAAGATGCGCTCGCCTCGCGAGTTCATCGCAGCTCAAACCAGCAACTGCCTGAGTGTCCGGTGAAACGGGGGCAAGACCAGAACACTAGCAGAATGCACCGTCCCTGGTGCGAACTTGATGGGCGAAACTATTAGGGTGACCACTTCGACTGCGCAGGCAATTTAGTTGACTGACCAGACGTAGGTATAACGATTGTGAATCAGCACTCGTGATCCGCCCTTGACGCCAGCGGTGGGTGTCGGGTTAGGGCTTATGCCTCGTAGGATGCCTATCGTTCGCAAAGGTTACCATGACGGTCGTTGCTGCCTATCTCTACCGCCACGGCAAGCGCGTGCGCGAGGTGTCGATCACCGAGAAGATCGACTGCCCCTCGGACAACTCCGAGTTCGTCTGGATCGGGATCTGTGATCCCACCGAAGAGGAGATGCAGACGCTCAAAGAGCAGTACGACCTGCATCCGCTGGCCATCGAGGATGCCGTAAAGGCGGATCAACTGCCCAAGGTGGACATCTATGGCGAACAGCTGTTCGTCGTTGCGCGGACTGCGCGTCTGGAAGGCGATACGATCACCTATGGCGAAACCGCCATCTTCGTCGGCCACAGCCATATCATCAGCGTGCGCCACGGATCGGCCCGATCTCACATCGCGTTGCGTGCGCAGCTGGAGGCGGTCCCGAGCCTGCTGATCCACGGGGTCGACTACGTTCTGCACGCCATTCTGGATTACATCGTCGACGGCTATCTGCCCATCGTCGAGCAGATCGAAGAGAAGGTGCTGTTGATGGAGCAGCAGACCATCGACACTTTTCTCGGACGCGAAGAGATCACGCGCATCTTCGCGCTCCGTCGCCATCTGACCAGGTTTCAGCGGGTGCTGGGCCCCATGGGCGAAGTCGCCGGCAAGCTGGTCCGACAGGACCTTCCCTGCATCGACGCGAACACAAGACCGTACTTCAGCGATGTCCTGGATCATGTCCGGCGCGTGCAGACCATGGTCGATGGGCTGCTTCAGGTCCTGGCCTCGGTTTTTGAGTTCAGCAACCTGCTGGAGCAGCAACGCACAGGCATCATCACCCGCCAACTGGCGGCGTGGGCGGCCATCCTCGCCGTGCCGACGGCAATTGCAGGGATCTACGGCATGAATTTCGAGAACATGCCCGAACTATCGACCAGGTACGGCTACTTTGTCGTGCTATCGGCCATCGTGGGAGCCTGCACGTTCCTCTATGTCCGCTTCAAGCGGCTTGGCTGGCTTTGACTGGATCGCCTGCAAAGAAAAGCTCTGGCTGGAAAAGCCACTGCCTCTCTCATGGCAGCCTCATGAATCGCTTGGCACCGGTGTCGCATAGCTGTCAGTTCCTGACGGTATTTTGTGTATAGTAAATGATGATCATTGATGAGACAGACCATGTGCGCCATTGCGGTAGTCCCTGTCCCATTTCCGCTCGACTTCAACGTCGAGGATGATCCCTGTCTGGTCTGCAAAAGCGAACTCGATGCCAACTGGATTTGCACCAAGTGTCATGCCGATCACTTTGAGGGCGTCATGCTTGTGATCGGGTATGGCTCTCCCAAGAGGGCGGCAAAGGGCATCCAAGGCCACGCGCAAAGTGCTGGTCAAGCGGGGACCAGCTAATGCGCCTGTATGGATGCGAATGCTGCACTGTGGGTGATAGCAAATGGCTGCGATGGGCCATGCAACTCAGAAACCGCCTAGTTAGATCAAGGCCACATACCCGGCATAGGTCGCCATGAGGACAAAACCTGCGATGCGCGGTAGGCCCCCAAGGACGAATGCCAGCACGGAGAGCCCCACAGCGGCAATCGTCACCCAGATCATGTCGATGGAGGCAAAGCGCGGATCTGCAACGATCGGATGGATCAGCGCCGTGGTGCCGAGGATGCCAAAGATGTTGAAGATGTTCGAGCCGACGATGTTGCCTACGGCGATCTCGGTCTGCTTGCGGATGGCTGCGATCAGGGACGTTGCCAGTTCCGGGAGCGAGGTTCCTACCGCCACGATCGTCAGGCCGATCACCGCCTCGGATATGCCGAACGCGCGTGCCAGTTCCGTCGCGCTGTCCACCAGCAACCGGGCGCCGATGACGAGGACAACCAAGCCCCCCAAGGTCATTGCCCAGGCTTTCCACTGAGGGGAATCCCCAAGCTCGACCTCAGGGGTTTCCACCTTGCTGGTCATGAAAGCGGTGACGAGGAAGACGATAAGGCCAGCAATCAGCACCACGCCGTCCAGCCGGGTGACATTGCCGTCCAGGAGCATGATCCAGATGGTCGCCGTCGCCAACAGCATGAAGCCGAGATCACGCCAGAGCTTTTTCACAGGGATGATGAGCGGGGCAACGACCGCTGAAATGCCGAGGATCAGCAGAATGTTGGCGATGTTCGAGCCCAGGACGTTCCCGATCGCAATGGCGGGCTGACCTGCAAGCGCTGCTTGCACGGAAACCAGCATTTCGGGTGCGGATGTTCCAAAGCCCACGATGGTCAGGCCGATCACCATCGGCGACAGGCGGAAGTGACGGGCAATGGCCGTCGCGCCCCTGACGAGGGCCTCACCCCCGAAGAAAAGTGCCACAAGCCCAAGAGCAAAAAGCAGATATGTCATGATCGATCCAAAGTTGGCCCGGAGGCACGGTTCATTTCATATGAGATTTCTCTTCTAAAACAACAAGTCCACCCCCTTCCTTTATCGGTGCCATCGGTTAGCCCTTGCTCAAAACGGTTGCGAACCCGCACGCTATCGAAATTCAACCTGACCAAGCGGCGTCATTGCAGAGCACGGCCCACCCTGCCTTGAAAGTTCATTGCGCCGGGTGGTGAGCTGTCTCGAACATAGTCGACCCTGATATCGAGCAGGTGGTCCTGTTGTAGGCCAGCAGGCGCTGAAACTGCTGATCACCTGTTATCGCAAAGCGACAGCACGTCCGCCAAAAGCGGGTTCGGAAAGCGGCGATGCTGGGTGACGGCGTAGAACGTCTCGCTGATGCCCGCCAGTCGGGCGGCCTCGACAAGCGATCCGGCGTCCAGTTCGTCCCGCACGACGATGGGAGGGATGACCGCGATCCCCGCCCCCTCTCGCGCCAGCAGGCGCAGCATCGCCATGTCGTCCGCCTCGGCGGAGATCAGCGGCACGATGCCCATCCGGGCGGCCATCGTGTCGAAATCGGCCCGCAGCGCTGTTTCAGGCACCGGCAGGACCAGGGGTTCCGACCGCAGCAGCTGGGCCAGCGACCGGCCCTTGCCCACCAGGTCCGGCCGCCCGATCAGACTGACCGGCTGTTCGGCCAGCCGGTGGATCAGCCATGGGCTGGCGGCATCGCGGGCGGGGGCCAGGTTCGTCAGCACGACATCCAGCGACAGCCCCTCCAGATTGCGCAGCAGCTCTGCCTGGGTGCCGGATCGCAGCACGACCTCGACATCGGGGCGACCGATCAGCGGTCGCAGGAACAGCATCTGGAAATTGCGCGACAGGGTGGCCAGCGCCCCCACCCGCAGGGCGTGCCGCGACCGGCCCGTCTCGCGCAGGATGGCGGTCAGATCGTCGGCGGTGCGAAAGATCGCCTCGGCATGATCCAGCGCGATCCGGCCGGCTTCGGTCAGGATCAGCCCCCGTCCCCGCCGTTCGAACAGGTCATGACCCAGCGACGCCTCCAACTGGCGCAACTGCGTGGACAGCGCCGATTGCGACAGGTTCAGCCGCCGCGCGGCGCCGGTCAGCGTGCCGTCCAGCGCCACGGCGCGGAACAGGCGAAGATGGTGCAGGTTCACGATGCTTCCACAATATAGAACGTTTCGGCATATTATATGTATTTTTAAGAATGATCTCCAGCGGCTATCCGGTGCCG
The DNA here is from genome assembly GCF_024105395.1 of Paracoccus sp. 08. Lineage (NCBI taxonomy): Bacteria > Pseudomonadati > Pseudomonadota > Alphaproteobacteria > Rhodobacterales > Paracoccaceae > Paracoccus > Paracoccus sp. 08. Next base: position 45,302 of record NZ_WEKR01000072.1, read on the forward strand.
GACACTGTCGCGGAGCCCTTCATGACAACCCAGATCCTGCCCCTGACCGCCTTTGGCCCCCTGTTGCTTGTTGCTGCGGCCCTGCTGACCCGGGTCAGGCCCGGCCCGCGCCTGGCGGAAACCGCGGCGCTGTGCGCCTTGGCCCTGTCACTGGCCGGGGCGGTGCAGCTGATGACCGGCGGGGCGCAAGCGCTGGCCCTGTCGCCGGGGGTCCGCCTGACGCTGGATGCGATCGGGGTCACCATGGCGGTGCTGGTCGCCTTCGTCGGCTGGATCGTCCTGCGCTATTGCCGGACCTATCTGCACGGAGAGGCGCGCGCCCCCCGGGCGCAGGCGGGCATCCTGATCGTGCTGGCCGCGGTGCTGGTTCTTGTGCAGGCCGGCGATCTGGCGCTGATGGCGGTCTGCACGATGGTCATCGGCGCGGCGATGCGCGACCTGCTGCTGTTCTATCCCGATCGGCCCGCGGCACGGCGTGCGGCGGCCAAGTTCGTGCGGGTCTGGGGTGCGGGAGACGTGGCGCTGGTTCTGGCCGCGGTCATGGCGTGGGTCGCCTTCGGCACGACCGATCTGGCCACGCTAAAGGCTGCGGCAACCGGGCCGCTGACCCCCGCCGCGCAGGGGGCGGTTGCGGCGCTGGTGCTGACGGCGCTGCTGAAATCGGCGGCCTTTCCCCTGCATGGCTGGCTGACCGAGGTGATGGAGGCCCCGACCCCGGTCTCGGCGCTGCTGCATGCGGGGGTCATCAATGCGGGCGGCCTGCTGCTGATCCGCACGGCCGATCTGGTCCAGGCCAGCCCCGGCGCGATGGCGGTGCTGGTCACCATGGGCGGTCTGACCGCGCTGTTCGGGGCGGCGGTCATGCTGATCCAAAGCGCGGTCAAGACGGCCTTGGCGTGGTCCACCGTCGCGCAGATGGGGTTCATGCTGATGCAATGCGGGCTGGGCCTGTGGTCGCTGGCACTGCTGCATATCGTGGCGCATGGGCTGTACAAGGCGCATGGGTTCCTGGCCTCGGGCAACGCGGTCGCGGCGGTGGCCGCGGCGGGTCGCCCCGGCCCCGTCGCCGTGCCGGGCATCGGTGCCGTCGCGCAGGCCTTTGCGCTGGCCCTTGCCCTTTATGCGACTGTCGCGCTTGGATTCGCGGCGATCGGCGGCCAGAAATCGGCGCAGGCGCTGGCCTTGGGTGCGATCCTGATCTTCGGCACCGCCTATCTGGTCGCGCAAGGGCTGGCCGATGCCGCCCCGCGGGCGCTGACGCGGCGCACGGCGATGGCATCGGTCGCGGCGGCGCTTGGCTATTTCGGCTTTCACCTGCTGGCAGGCGCACTGTGGGGGCCGCATCTGCCGCTGCCGCCGTCGCCAGGCGCGCTGGAATGGGCGCTGATCGCGCTGGCGGTGATCTCGTTCGGGATGGTCGCGGTGGCGCAGGCGCTGTTTCCGCTGTGGGCGCATCACCCGGCGATGGCGGGACTGCGCGTCCACCTGGCCAACGGGCTGTACCTGAACGCCCTGTTCGACCGGCTGATCGGCGGCTTTCGCGCCGCGCGGTCCAGCTGATCCCTACCCCCCATTTCCGCTGAGGTTCCCATGTTCCACGATCACGCCGGCGTCACCCCCGATCATGCGGCCAGCCTGCTGGCGGCCGCGACCCAGGCCGCACGCACCATCCCCCCGGCTTTCCCGCTGACGGCCACCGTCGCGGTGAACCCCTTTCTGGGCCAGTCGGACGATGACCTGGCCACCGCCTCGGCCAGACTGGCCCGCGTCGCGGGGCTGTCGGCAACCCGCCCGCGGGCCGCGTTCGGGGCGATGATGGCAGACGGGCGCATCACCGACGACGACCTGGCGGCGGCGCTGATCGCCTGCCCGTCGGCGCTGAAGCCGGTCGACCTGGGCATGCTGAAGCTGCGGCTGAACGCGACCGCGCCGATCCCCCCCGCCCTGCCGACGCTCGCCGATCTGTCCGCACGCCATGACGGCACCGACTGGCCCGAGGTCATTGCCCGCAGCATCGGCCTGTGGGCCGCGGGGCGCTTTGATCAGGGCCAGGCGCTGTGGACGCCCGCGCCCGGCACCAGCGCGCTTGCGGCGTGGAAGGAATGGGCGACCCATGACCTGACGCCGGAAATCGCGGGCCTGCGCGGCTTCTGCGCCCATGTCGCAGCCGCCCCCGACCGGGCGGAACGCGTCATCCTGCGGGCGGCCGAACGGCTGGCCCTGACGCCCGACGCGGCGCCGACCGCGTTCCATCGGCTGCTGGTCGATCTGGGGGGCTGGGCACAGCACGCGCGATGGCTGTCCTGGCAGGCCGAACAGGCGGGGGGCACCGATGGCACCCTGATCGACCTGCTGGCGATCCGCCTGATCTGGGAGGAGGCGCTGCTGGCGCATTGCCCTGACCTGGCCGATCCCTGGGCCGACGCGGTGCGCGCGCATGCGCGGCCGGTCCAGCCATCGGCCGATCAGGTCGCGGATGCGATCGCCCAGGACGCGGTCGAGCGCGCTTATCAGCGCGGCCTTGCGGCATGCCTGTCGGGGTCGCGCCCGACCCTGTCCCGTCCGGCGATGCAGGCGGCGTTCTGCATCGACGTCCGGTCCGAACCTTTTCGCCGCGCGCTGGAGGAGGTCGCCCCGGACGCCGAGACCTATGGCTTTGCGGGCTTCTTCGGCCTGCCATTGCAGCATCACACCCAGGCCAGCGTCCGGGCGGTGCCGCATCTGCCGGTGCTGCTGACCCCCTCGCTTGACGCCACCAGCCAGGATCAGGCCGAGGATGCCGCGCGCATCGCCGCCCGGGCCACGCGGGCCTGGGACCGGTTCCGGCAGGCCGCGGTGTCGTCCTTTGCCTTTGTCGAGGCGGTCGGGCCGCTCTACGGGATGAAGCTGCTGAAGGGGGCGATGGGCCGCGACGCCGCCCCTGCCCCTGCGGGCGCGCCCCGCCTGTCCGCGCCGATGTCGACGGCGGACAAGGGACGGCTGGCCGCCACCATCCTGCGCGCCATGGGCCTGGTCGCGGGGCATGCAAGGCTGGTCCTGCTGGTCGGCCACGGCGCCAGCATGACGAACAACCCGCATCACAGCGCCTATCACTGCGGCGCCTGCGGCGGCCAGACCGGAGAGGTTTCGGCTCGCGTGCTGGCGGACCTGCTGAACGACCCCCAGACACGGGCGGCCCTGCCCGATCACGGCATCACGTTGCCCGATGATACGCTGTTCGTCGCGGCGCTGCATGACACAACGACGGACCATGTGGCGCTGTACGAGGTCAATGCACCGGCCAGCCATGCGAGTGATCTGGACCGGGCTGCGAACTGGCTGGCCCGCGCGGCGGCGCGCAACCGCACGGCGCGAGCGACCCGTCTGCCGAGTGCGACGCCTGCCACGGTGGCGGCGCGCGCGTCGAACTGGGCCGAGACGCGGCCGGAATGGGGGCTGGCCGGATGCGCCGCCTTCATCGCCGCGCCGCGCGCCGTCACGCGCGGGATCGACCTGGGCGGGCGCGCCTTCCTGCACAGCTATGACCGCGCGCTGGACCCTGATTTCACGGTTCTGGAGCTGATCCTGACCGCCCCGGTCGTCGTCGCCAGCTGGATCAGCCTGCAATACTATGGCTCGACCGTGGCCCCGCCCCTGTTCGGGGGCGGCACCAAGCTGATCCACAACGTCACCGGCGGCATCGGCGTGGTCGAGGGCAATGGCGGCCGGCTGCGCCCCGGCCTGCCGTGGCAGGCGGTCCATGACGGCACCCGCACCGTCCACGACCCGCTGCGGCTGACGGTGATGCTGGACGCCCCGACATCCGCCATCGACGCGATCCTTGGTCGCCATCCGGACGTGGCGCGCCTGTTCGACAACGGCTGGCTGCATCTGCTGGCGCTGGAGGGGGGCCGCGTCGTCGCACGCCATCGTCCCGGAAAGGGCTGGCGTAAGGAGACGAGTGGAGGAACTCCCCCTTTTAACGGCAACAAGCCGTATTGAACCGCCCCGGGTTTACCGGAGAGTAAAACTCTCAAAGGGTAAGCCTCATGACAGAAAAGAAACACACCCCGAGCTACACGGCCGAGTTCCGCGCGCGCGGCGTTCGGCTTTTCCGCGACCATCGTTCTGATTACAGCAGCGACAGTGCCGCCTACCGGGCAATTGCCTCGAAGCTGTGTTGTTCGTCTTTCAGCCGGCGGGACTGGTATCGGCGCGCCGCGCGTGATGCAGGCGAACTGTCCGGACCGACGAGCGAGGAAAAGGCACGAATCAAAGCCTTGGAGCGTGAGAACCGTGAACTCAGGCAAGCCAACGAGATCCTTCGCAAGGCATCAGCGTATTTTGCGATGGCGGAGCTTGTCTTATGGAATCCGTGGCTGTTGAGGCAAAAGGGAGCCGCTGCCCGGCACCGCAAACTGCGGGGCAGCGGCGGGGGTGGCGTCGTGCGGAGCTTGGTCTTGCAGGACCGCGGTCGAGTTGACGAGCCCCCGTCTTTTCTGACGACCTGAACGGATACGTGGGCTTCGGGCCCGAACGACAAGCAAAAGTGGAAAGAAAGATGGCCAAGGATACCATCGGCATCGACGTCTCGAAAGACCGTCTCGACGCATTCTGGCATTCCCGATCCGAAGCGCGCCGCCTGCCGAACACGGATGAAGGGTTCGGCCAGATGTGCGACTGGCTTGGTGAGGAGGAGGGTGTGCTGATCGTCTTCGAGGCGACCGGCGCCTACCATCGTGGCCTGGAGCGACATCTCAGCCTGGCAGGGCGGCCCTTCATTAAAGTCAATCCAAAGCAGGCGCGCCGATTTGCACAGGCCATTGGTCGACTGGCGAAGACCGACAGCGTCGATGCCAGGATGCTGGCGCGCATGGGGGTGGTGCTCGATCTGGCCCCACAGGATGTCGAGGGCGAAGAGGTTCATGATCCCAGGGAGTTGCTGACAGCCCGCCGGGCCCTCGTCAGGGATCAGGTCACTGCGAAGACCAGACTTGCTACGGCAATCAATCCGCTCGTGCGAGAACAGATCTGTCGCCGCATTGATGACATTGGCACCGATATCAAGGCGCTTGATGAAGTAATCGCGCAGATCGCCAAGCAGCGAGGCACCCTCGAAGAGCGCATTCGTCGATTGATGACCATCCCGGGGATCGGCCGTCTGACCGCCACCACAATGCTGATCGACATGCCAGAACTGGGGCATCTCGACAGCAAGAAGATCACTGCTCTGGCCGGGTTGGCGCCAATGACGCAGCAGTCTGGAAAGTGGCAGGGCAAGGAACGCGTTACCGGCGGCCGGTCATCAATCCGGCGGGCAATCTACATGCCGACGCTGGTCGCGATCCGTTTCAATCGAGATCTTCATGACAAGAATCAGCAGCTCGTGAAGGCCGGTAAAGCCAAGAAAGTAGCAATCACCGCCGTCATGCGCCGCATGTTGGTTCTCGCGAACACGCTGCTGCGCGACGCCCGCGATTGGCAGCCGGAGCGCCCTTGACCAAAACGGATACTCGACCACCCATTCCGTAAATGATCGCTGAAAGCATCAACGGCCTTTTCAAAACCGAGGTCATCAAGTTCCTCGGCCCTTCGAAGTCCGTTGGTCAGGTCGAATGGGAAACCTTGAAATGGGTCGACTGGTATAACAACACCCGCCTGCACAGCGCCATTGGCTATGTCACGCCGCAAGAAGCAGAGGAGGCCTTCTATGCAAACTTGAAAGCTGTCGAAAAAAGTCCCCTAATTATTGAACCAGAAACTCTCCGGTAAATCCGGGGCGGTTCACACGTGCCAGTTGGCGAACATGTTTTTCAACGCCCGCCCGCCTTTACCGAACCAGAATTCTACCCATAAACCCACATTCTCCAAGTAAGTCGCTGATTTCGCTGTCGTAATCGTGATATTTCGCATATAAATCATGGCGTTGACGGCTGCGAGGGGCGCGTTTCATGGATCACCTGGAGGGTGCGGGCTTGGCGCGGGGAGATCGGGTTGATTTCGACCGCCGTGTGCGTCTGGAGTTCCGTGGTGCGCAGATCAGTTCAGACGGTGGCCTGCTGGTGATGCGCGAGCTTGATGACGTGCTCGGCCTGTCCAATCTGGCGTCGGAGGCGCTGCGAGACAGCCGCACCGGGAAGAACACGCTCCATCGGCTTGACGGATTGTTCCGGCAATCGGTGTTCGGACGACTGGCCGGATACGAGGATGTGAACGATGCCGACCGCTTGGCCCTCGATCCCGTGATGCGTCAGGTCGTTGGCGGCAGGGCCGTCGAGGCGCAAGCTGCTTCGGCATCGCAGATGGGACGGTTCGAGACCGAGACGCTGGCTCTGGCCGCGAACCGGGCGGCGCTGGCCGATCTGAACGGCCAATGGATCGACCGGTTTCATGACCGCAACGGGTTGAAATACATCGTGCTGGACATGGACAGCTCGGTCAGCCCCACCCACGGCGATCAGGAAGGTGCTGCCTGGAACGGGCATTTCGACTGCACCTGCTATCACCCCATCTTCTTGTTCAACCAGTTTGGCATGCTGGAGCGCTGCGCCCTGCGTAACGGCAATGTCCACAGCGCCGATGGCTGGCGGGATGTCCTTGATCCCGTCATTGCCCGATATGCTGGCCGCGACCTTGGTGGACGCTTCTTCCGGGCCGACGCTGCCTACGCGATCCCCGCGATCTATATGCGGCTGGAAGAAGCCAGGTTCTTCTACGCCATCCGTCTGCCCGCCAACGCCGTCTTGCGCGAGAAGATCGCGCATCGGCTGACACGGCCCGTGGGACGGCCTTCGCTGACCAAGGTCAAACGGTTCTTCGAGGACTTCGAGTATCAGGCGGCGTCCTGGGACAAGCCGCGCCGCGTCATCGCCAAGATCGAATGGCATCCGGGCGAGCTGTTCCCCAAAGTCGGCTTCATCGTCACCAACCTGCCGATGGAGCCAGACTGGGTGGTGAGGTTCTACAACCAGCGCGGCACCGCAGAGCAGCACATCAAGGAAGGCAAATATGCCTTTCGCTGGACGCGGCTGTCATGCCGGAAGTTCCGGCACAACGAGGTGCGGCTGCAACTGCACGCGCTGGCCTACAACCTGGCAACCTTCCTGCGCTGCATCGAACTGCCCGAGGCCATGGCGGACTGGTCGTTGACCAGCCTGCAACTCAAGCTGATCAAGATCGGCGCCCGCGTCGTCCGCCACGCCCGCGCCATTACCTTCCAGTTGGCCGAGGTCGCCGTCACCGGCCCGATGGTGCGGGCCGTCCTTGCCGCCATCCGCCGTCTTCGAACGCCTCCGTCATGCGCATGACCACGATCCATGCCCAAGCTGAACGAAAGCGGCAGGACAGGTCCGTCTGCCGCGCGGAAAAGCGGCTCTGCCGGGCCAGAATGCTGCGGGTTCGAGGCTTGATCCACCCGACTTCGGCCGTTTGCGCGACGACAGACACCGCTCGGGGCTAAAAACGCTTGCCCAGCGAGCAAAATCAGGCGATCTTGAAGTCAAGCGGCAGGCCACTTGGGAAATGTCGGTTGCAAGGCCATTATTTCAATGATGCGAGCCGTCTCGATTGCCGCAGTCGGGACGTTGATCCCCGCGATGTTGCTCTACTCGTCGCAACATGGGAGACTGGCAAGAGCGGGAGCGCACCCTGGGTCTCGGTCGAAGTTCCCCTCGCGGGCGCGCGGCTTGAGGACGTGGCACCGCCGGAGTTCTGCCCAATTTAATCAGTCGCTTCCGCCTTTCAAAAGACGGGCTGGGTTTCCATCGCCATGTCTCTTCTTCAGCGTCGAAGCTGGCGCGGTGGCACAGGATTCTTTAGGCGAACCGCAGCGGCTCCTGTGCCTGCGGCAACGGACGGTTCCAGTCCCGGCGAAAGGCAATTGTTATGACAATGCGGCCGTCGAGACATTCTTCAAGACCAACCAGGCCGAGCTGATCTGGCGGAAGTCATGGGCAACAAGGCGTCAAGCTGAGATGGCGATCTTCTTATAGATCAACGGCTTCTATAATCTGCGTCGTCGGCACTCAGCATTGGGCTGGAAAAGCCCGGTCGCTTTCGAACGGAAAGTGGCCTAAACGAGCACTTGGGGCGGCACAAATACGCGACAAGACCACTGCGGACCTTCAACAACCAAGAGCAGCCATGTCCATCTCGAAGATTGTCCGCGCCCGTCTTGAGAGCAGCTACCATCGGGTCCAGCCGAAGCTCGCGGGAACCCGCGGCGTGCATCTCGAGGTCTGGGAAAGCGCGGCAGATCGCTATGTCGGCGTCGAGTTCGGCACAAACAGCGTGGGCTTCTGGATTAAGAAGATGAACCTCTTTCAGGTTGATATTCCGGAGGGCGTGGAGCGCCGCGAAAAGGAGCCAAAGGGACGTGGCTGGATTGGCGTGGGCGAGGACAATAAGGGCTGCAACAGCAATCTTAGCGGCTACCCCGAGTTCGTGGGATCAAAGATCTCGCACCTTTTGGTGCGCGATCCCGACCATGCGCTGCAGATTCTCGATGCTCTTGGCGCCCGGAAGGCGGCCTGATGTGTGCAAGGCTTAAGTGGCTTGCAGACCCCTCCAACTTATCAAGCCCTTGAGAACGGCTTTTATCCCGTGATCCAATCAACGTCTACACCAGGAGATAACGTCCCATATGGCCGACTTTCCACTTAAACAAGGCGCTCTCGACTTTCTCTGCGGCGTCTATGCTGCAATCAACGCGATGTATGTCCGCTTATAGCCATGACCCTGCACTTAAGCCCTATCAAGATCACGCTCGTAGACCGGCATGTGCCCTTGGCATCCATGCCGGTTCCGGCCGGTTTGCCGTCACCCGCTGCGGATGATCTTGAGGATACAATCGACCCGATCAAGTGGGTGGTGCGGCATGAGCATGCGACCTTTTGGTGGCGCGTGTCCGGCGACAGTCTGGAGGCAGAGGGCATTCTGGACGGCGATCTGATTGCCGTGGATCGCGCTGGCAAGCGCCGCCATGGCCGCATCGTCGTCGCGGTGGTCGATGGGGCCATTACCGTCAAGAAGCTCGCCAAGCGCGACGGCGTTTGGTTTCTCGATCCGCGCGCCCGTGCGGATGGCTATGCCACAATCCCGGTCACGGAGACGACCGAGATATGGGGGGTTGTCGCCGGTGTCGTCCGCCGCCTGCCCATCGAGTAGGGGCAGGCACGGTGGAGCAATCCGACCGCCCCATTGCGCTGATCGACTGCAACAACTTTTACGTCAGCTGTGAACGCGTGTTTGATATGTCGTTGCGCGGCATCCCCGTCATTGTCCTGTCGAACAATGACGGCTGTGCCGTCGCCCGCAGCGATGATTATGTAGAATTGGAAGTGAGAGTTCTGATTTAAGGCAAACGCCGCGCGATGGAAAAGCATGATCCGGGCGGGCGCAGACTTCCGCCATCGCAGCCCGGTTGGATCATGCGTCAGAACAACAGTTGATGAATCTTTATCAAGCAAGAACCTGCCAACGATAATAGCCTCTGTTTCTCACGCTACATCTTTTATTGCCGGAACCAGGAAGAGCTTTGCTTGCTTCATTGTGCCTGCCGCATGGGCAGCACAAGATCAGCAAGAAAGCGATCCAAATGGGCACGAACGGTCACGAAAAAAAAGTCTCTCCCGACGCCGCCAGCGTCGTCGAAGAAGCGGACACGGAAGTTGCACGCTCTGCTGCGCGCCACCGCCATCATCCAGTGGTCAAAACACTCGGGACTGCCAGCGAAATTGCTGATCAGATCCCGCTGTCGATCGTCTGTGCCGCAATGATCGGGGCAGGGGCGATTACCCATCGACCACAGATGACGCAGGTCGGCCTCAAGATGATGACCGCTCATGTTCTTGCAAACTCTGTCAAACGAATCATCAAGAACAATTTCAAGCGGACCCGCCCGAAAGTCATGATCGAAGAGCAGACCTATGAATGCGAGGCGGGTGAAAGCGAAGGCGGACACGACACTTCGTTTCCGTCCGGTCACACTGCCGGAGCCGTGGCTGTGGCCACCGTCATGGCGCGCGATCTGCCGCAGACAGCCGTTCCGGCCCTGGCAGTTGCTGCGATGATTGCCGGGATTCAGGTGCCCCGCGGTAAGCATTATCCCATTGATGTTGCAGCCGGCGCTGTCCTCGGTCTGGCCGCCGCGTACGCCGTTCACGCCTTTTGGCCTCAGGGCCGGGAAACCCGAAAACCAACAGCGGAACATTTGCGACTGGCTGCCCGATAACAAATGCCGCGCTGCCGTGGGAACAGCCGCCTAAACACCGGCGTTTCAGCAGGCAATTCCACAATTATCCAACCAACACGCGAGAGAGAACCTGATCATGGCAAAAGAGAAAAAGGCTGCTGACGAGACGTCGACCAAGGCAAAGGAAAAAGCGTCGAAATCGAGCAAAGCTGCACGTGGGAAAGCCGAAAAAGCCAGTGCTGAAACACGTGCGAAGCGCTCCCAGACCATCGCTGCCAAAGCGGCCTCCGCCAAGGCATCCAAGCAGGCCAGCGAGTCGAAGGGTTTGGCTGATCTCTTCGAACATGCGCTGGCGGATATGTATTATGCCGAGAAGAAGATCTACAAATCTCTGCCCAAGATGATCAAGGCGGCCAACCACCCGGACCTGGTTGAGGCTCTGACCCAGCACCGCGAGGAGACGGCCGGGCAGATCGAGGGTCTGGAGGCGATCTTTGCGCTTTTGGGCAAGCGCGCCAAAGCCGAGAAATGCGACGCCATCGATGGCATCCTCGAGGAGAGCGAGAGCCTGCTTGAAGATTTTGGAGGAACTGCCGCTGGCGATGCAGCCATCATCTTCAGCTGCCAGGCCGTCGAGCATTACGAGATCACCCGCTACGGCTCCATGAGCGCCTTTGCGGATGCTCTCGGCTTGGACGAGGCGAAAGCCCATCTCGAGACCATTCTGGACCAGGAGAGCGCTGCAGACAGCAAGCTCTCAGAACTCGCCGAGGACACGATCAACGACGCCGCTGCGGAATACGACGAGGACGAGTCTGAGCACGCATAAGGTTCTTCCATCGTAACAACTAGCAAGGGCCCCTTAAGGGGCCCTTTTTTATCTGCGTCGCGTTGCTGACGCATGTGTCAGGCAGCAGGCCCCTGAAAGCCCGGTGGGGGCACGGCATCATCCGCATCAGGGTCACGACCGTGCGTGAGGTCCAGTCGCCTCATGATTGGGGTCACTGTGAGGCCGTGCATGATGATGGACAGCAGCACCACGAGCCCCACAATAGCCCATAGACGCGCGGCATGGGTCAAATCGTCGATGTGGTTGAGGCCGTAAGCCAGATAATAGAACGAACCGATCCCGCGGATCCCGAAGAACGAGATGGTCAAGCGTTCGCCGAGCGTCGCCTTCGTGCCACCGAGGCCGATCATTCCGGTCACGGGGCGAATGATCAAAAGGATGAGCAGCGCGCCTGCGATGTCCACCGGGCGAAGGGCTGCCAACAGTCCATTGGCCAGTGCACCTCCGAACATGAGGAGCAGGATCATCATCGCGATCCGTTCGACCTGCTCTGTCAGATCGTGCATGTCCGTATGAAAATCGTGATCCCGATGAGCCTGACGGAAGGTCAACGCTGTGACGAACACCGATAGAAACCCGTAGGAGTGGAGGGTCTCTGTGAAGCCGTAGGAGATGAATGTCGCGGCAAGCGCGATCAGCCCGTCACCAGTCTGGGCCAGTTTGCTCTCGGCAGGAATGTGGAATGTGATCCACCCGAAGAGCTTGCCAATCAGATAGCCGCCCAGGACACCGATACCGATTTCCCACAGGACATTGTAGCTCAGCCAGTCCCAGAGCCAGGGCTCCTGTGTCACGGCCGCTGCTGACAGGACGATGGCCAGGTGGACGAAGGGAAAAGCGGCACCGTCATTAATGCCGGCCTCCGAGGTCAGCGCGAAACGGACCTCATCTTCCTCACCCGACTTTGGCGGACCGACCTGAACGTCCGAGGCCAGCACCGGATCCGTCGGGGCAAGCACGGCACCGAGCAGAAGGGCCATGGTCCACGGCAAGGCAAGCCATGTCCCACCCAGAAGTGCGATGAGCGCGATCCCCAGGGGGAGGGTCAGGAAGATGAGCCTCCAGGTGATCATCCATGACCGAAGTCCGAGGACCCGGTCGATCTTCAGACCTGCCCCCATGAGCGCGATGATCACCACGAACTCGGAGAACCGTTCGGCGATCTCGGGATACTTCAGAGGCGAGGGGTCGAACCGTAGCCCAGGAACCAGCCCCAGCCCGACCCCGATGAGAATACACACGATCGGAAGCGACAGGGGCAGGCGGCGAAGCACCAGCGGCAGCCATGCCACGAGGGCGATAAGCACTCCGAATGCCATCAGGACAAGGATATAGGGATCAGGCGCTTCAGACAGTTTCTCTAGCATCGGTCTGCTCTTGTAACTCTTGAGCCAATCTTGGCTTTTGGACAAAACAACATGCGTGGATCATTCAGATAGACGGGGTGAATCCCGCCTCATCAGGAAAGTTTCATCATGGAGACCGTATCAGTCTGACCTGGACGATTGGTTTTCCCTCGATGCCTCCTTCGCGGCATCGAACCGGGAGCGCGGGACATCGCCTCTGCCGGCAGGCCACCCCTCGCGCTGTCTTTTGCGATCACCGTCGGTGTCTTCTGTCTGGTCGTGCCAAAGATGCACCTGCGTTGGATAGGGCATATCGATCCCGGCCCCGTTGAGCGCCTTGAAGGTTGCCAGGATGACCCGGCCTTGGGTATGGATGACGCTGGCGCGATCAGGCTTCGTCCACCAGCGCAGACGGATGGTGTTCTGATAAGCGTCGATACCGATAGGAAATGCTTCGGGGGAGGGATCGGCAAGGACGCCTTCAGTCGACGCCGCAGCCTCGACCATCAGCTGCATCGCCTTGTCCCAGTCATCGCTGGCGCCGATCCCGACATCATATTCCGACCGCCGGAAGTCGAACGCCGTGTTGACCGTAAACGTCCCCGTGTAGATCTGAGAGTTTGGAATGACGACGCGCCGTCCATCGTAGGTCTTGATGTATGTCGCCCGCGTCTCGATGTCTTCGACGGTTCCCTCGAAGCCGTTGACCACGATTTGATCGCCGACACGAAAAGGCTGTCGCAAAAGGATCAGAATACCGGACAGCAGGTTCTGCAGGATATCCTTGAACGCAAAGCCGATGGCGACGGAGCCGATCCCCAGTCCTGAAAGAAGGTCTCCGGGGCGGAGCGAGGGAAGAACGATCGTCGCGGCCAAAAGCAGGGCCAGGATCATGATTGACCACCGCACCAGGGCGGAGCCGACATTGGCCAGTGCGGGCCTGCCGCGATACCTCAACGTCCGACTGACGCTATAACTGAATGCGCGAGCGACGACGTAGAGGACCAGCAGGAGAAGGACGGCGCTGATCAGATTGGGTGTCAGCCGAATGAGTCCCTCGGTCCAGGCCTCGAGTTTCGTCACGATCGGTCCAAGCCCGCCGTCTGCATCAAGCAGTTCGTCCATGCCGTTCCGGGTCCTTTGAGATGCTGAAGCGATAATCCTCGCCTCTCCGGTGAATGCGACCGGTCGCCGGAAGAACAGCGTTGCGCCAGAATAGTTCAGGCTCTGAGGGCCGAAAAACGTACCCTCTTAATCGTTCGAGCTTTTTCTTTAGCAAACTTCCCAATGTACCTTTTGTTAAAGGAACGTATTAAAGTCGTCTTGGTTAACAAGCCACGAAGGGACGAATGCGCATATCGTACCCCGAACGGGCCGTCATTTTATCCTCGCGCAATGTAAATGGTTTTTACTTGGTTTGTAATTCGTATCTGGCGGCCCGACCATCCTCTGACATCCATGAAAAAGCGAGAATGCAGTATGGCTCAAACCTCAGATACGAGATCAGGATATTCTTCTGATAGTGGGACGTCTGATATCTCAATGAGCGCGGTGACGCCCGCGGAGGATGCCCGTTCGGTGATGATCAATCAGGTCTCCTGGGGGGCGATCTTTGCAGGTGCAGTCATCGCCGTTTCCGCACAGGTCGTCTTGAACATGGTCGGCGTCGGAGTGGGCGCGGCAACGCTTGACCCCGGCACTGGTGACAATCCGACAGCCGGCGCGTTTGGGATCGGTGCAGGGATCTGGTTTGCCATTTCCACCATCCTGGCAGCTCTGTTGGGTGGTGTGGCTGCTGGTCGTCTGTCGGGCAAACCCAAACCGTCAACAGCCGGGTGGCATGGCCTGACGGCTTGGGCCGTTTCCACGATCTTCGTGATCTACCTGATCGGCTCCAGCGTTACGAGCCTTGTCGGCGGTGCGGTCGGGACGGTCGGAAACGTCGTAGGGGGTGCTGCCAACACTGCGAGTTCCGTCGTCGGCTCGGCCATTCCCAACGATCCGTTCACGGCGATTGAAGAGCGGATCCGCGGTTCCGTGCCCGCCGATGCCGATCCGGAAGCTGCTCGTGATGCGGCCATCGCTGCAGTGCGTACGGCGCTGACCGGAACCGAAGCTGAAGCCGACCAGGCCCGCCGTCAGGCGGCTCAGGCACTTTCCCAGGCACAAGGTATTCCCGTTCCTGAAGCCCAGCAGCAGATCGAGGAGTATCAAGCGCAGTTCACCGAAGCCGTGGACACGGCGCAGGCTGCTGCGACGGAGGCTGCTGACACGGCCACGAAGGCTGCCACGCGTGGTGCTCTTCTGGCAGCCGTCGTGTTGATCCTGGGTGCCTTGGCCGGATGGTTCGGTGGGCGGATGGGCGTCATTGAGCCTGTCGTCACGGCTCGTCGCCGCACTATCTGACCCATTCGTCGATAAGAACAGGATCTTTCCCATGAAGAGTCAATCGGTTGAGACGACTTCTGTGCAAACCATCGCTCTCGCAGAGGAGCGCGCGAAGATCATCATCAACGACGTGGTCACGGGAAAGGTCACGGTCCGCGCGACGACATCCTCTGATGTCCATCAGGAAGTTGTCGAGCTCGCAAGGACCGAGACAGTGATCGAACGAATGGCGGTGAACCGCATGCTGGAGAAGGACGAACCAACGCCCCAACCCCGCTACGAGGGCGACACGTATGTTGTTCCCGTCATTGAAGAAGTCGCAGTGACCGAAATCCGCCTTTTGGTGAAGGAGGAGCTTCATATTCGATCCATCACGTCGATCGATACCAAGAGCATCGACGTCGAACTGCGAAAACAGACTGCCACCATCGAACGAACCGGTCCCAACGCAGTGTTCGGGACCCTTACCAGGAGCAGAGAAATGTCTTTCACTGACAATATGTCCACCGAGCGCAATAACCAGCAGATCACCGCTTTCTTCGATAGCCGGGAAGAGGCCGAGAATGCCGTTCGTCGCATTGAGGCCGAAGGCCTGTCATCTTCAAAGATCGATATCGTTGCAGGCCGTGACACGACTGCAGTGTCAACCACGACCGCTCGTGACGAGGACCGGGGCTTTTTCGAAGCCCTCGGCGATTTTTTCATGCCCGACGAGGACAAGCATACCTATGCCGAAGGCTTGAATCGCGGCGGATACCTGGTGTCGGTGCAGACCACTGCGGCCAACCGGGATCGGATCATCGACATCCTCGATGACGAGGGGACGATCGACATGGACCAACGCGAGACCGAATGGCGCAACGAAGGCTGGGATGGCGGTGCAGCGGCCCTTGCCGCACGCAGCACCGCAGGTGTGGCACCTACCGCACCTTATGATACCCCAGCTATGGGCGCCGATGAGGGCACCATCGAGGTCATGAAGGAGAACCTGCGCGTCGGGAAGCGGGAAACCGATCATGGCCGTGTGCGCATCCGGTCCTATGTCGTCGAGACCCCTGTCGAAGAGCAGGTGACGCTGCGCGATGAAACTGTCCACGTCACGCGGCGTCCCGTCGACCGCGCGGTAAATCCCGGCGATGGCATCTTCGCCGAGCGAACCGTTGAGGCCACCGAGCGTCATGAAGAGGCTGTCGTGTCCAAGGAAGCCCGTGTCGTCGAGGAGATCAGCCTGGAGACGGAAGCGAGCGAACGCACCGAGACCGTCCGGGACACGCTGCGCCATACCGAAGTCGAGATCGATGACGAGCGCGTGGCTGGAGACAGCGCTGCTCGTCCCGCCAAGGATCTTTGATCAGCTGGCGATTATGTCGCACTGACTGATTGATCAGAAAATGAGAGGGGTAGCACGAGCTACCCCTCTCAACTTCAGGAAGAGCCTATTGAAAAACCCTTCGGCAATATGATTTGCACCTGAGGCGCGTATGACCGATCCCCGTATTGAAACCCGTCCTCGCCAGCAGTGAGATGATCATGGCACATGATTTTTTAAAATGGGCGCAAGCGAAACTCTGCCGTTTTAAAAAGTCATGCCGGTAATCTTTGCCATTCAGGCATTTCAGACGTGATCAGGCGTCATCATGTGCACCGCCCCAAAGCCTTAAGGATGACGATGACGACCGAAAAAAAACTAAAACGGACAATGAAGCCGGGTCGGAAACTTGAACAGGTTCGTGACGGTGCTGCGGTCGTGTTTCTTCGTGACGGATATTCCGGGGCCAGTGTCGACGATATCTCGCGCGAGGCACAGGTCTCGAAAGCGACGCTGTACAGTTATTTTCCCGATAAGTCGGTGATGTTTCGAGAGGTCGTGCGAGCAGCGATCAGTGACATTCCCAATCAGGTGTCATTTGATCAGTATCGAAATGGCAACGTCGACAAGGCCCTTCCCAAGGTGCTGACAGCATTGGCGCAATGGGCCTCAAGCAAACCCAGTCTCAGCTTGCTGCGGCTCATGACGGCAGAAGCACTCCGCTTTCCGCAAGATGCAGCCGAATATGAGCGGGCGGTTTTTGCTTACGTCACGAACCCGCTTGCCGTCATGATCGACGGATGGATCAAGTTTGGGCAGATCAAGGCCCATGACGTTGGTTTCTCGGCGCGTCAGCTAATTGCGATGGTTGCGGGACAAGTCCAGCAAGATGCCCTGTTTGCCGGGTCGGTACCGACCAAAGCACAGCGAGAAGAGATCGTGCTTGGAGCAACGCGTCTCTTTCTGTCTGCATACGCAGTGCCGCTCAAGGAGGCTGCTCCAACCTGAGGACGGTGCAGGATGAGGCTGACATATTTCGATGTCGCGTCTCTGCCGATCCTGAAGGCATGGCGGTTGCGGTCATAGCCCTATCCCGCCGCTGACGCCAGCGTGCGGCACCTCACAACGGGTAGGATGCCAGCTCATCATTGCTCTTGACCGGGAGGCCTTGCGGGACGACAGTCAATCAGTCGTATGAACCCAAGGGGTTTGTCATGGCGCCGGCTGTCCGCTACCTCACACACCCCCAGATCCTGATCGAACCCATCAAGGGCAGCCGATCCTGGTCCTTGAACTCGACCGGCGCATCGCGTGTCGCGCGACTGGCGTCCCGGCACAGTCGCCTGCAATTCACGCGCCACATCGTTTCCAGTCCGGAAACGACGGCCATTGAAACCGCTACCCCTCTGGCGCAAGCTCTCGGTCTTACCGTCGATGTTCGTGAAAACATGCGCGAGCATGATCAATCCTCGACCGGTTTTCTCAGCAAGCGTGAGCTCGAACAGACTTCTTCGGCCTTCTTTTCTCAGCTTGAAAGAAGCGTGCGGGGTTGGGAGGCGGCGTCGGCAGCACAGCGGAGGATCATGTCGGAGGTTGACGCTTGTCTCGATAGAGACCTCCTAGGGGATGTCCTGATCGTGGGACATGGCGGCGTGGGGGCATTGCTCTACTGCGGCTTGTCAGGCCGCACCATCGACCGGGACCATGTGCAGGACATGGGAGGAGGGGTCTGGTTTAAGTTCGACAGCATCCTGCATCGACCGCTGACAGGCTGGCAGCCTATGGAAGCGCTTTGAGTCCAACGCGAGAAGAGATAGCGGTCGATACGCTCTGCGAGTGACGCATCGGACCGTCTGAAACTGGAGTTTTTGGTTAACATTCCTTGTCAGTGGCACGATCCGGTGCTCCGAACAGTCGTGTCCCGACACCCACAGACTGTGCCAACACCATGGTCAGATCTTCCTGCCCAAGATCAGGCCTTGCATGGCGACTGAGAAAGCAGAACATTCCGAAGACGCTGCCATCGGCCCGCCTGACGGGCACGGACAGATGGCTGCCGATCGGGATCATCTGCGTGATCGGCAGATCAGTCGCGATGGCGTGCTGACTGGTATCGGTGATCAAGCTGGGCAGACCGCCATCCAGGATGTGTTTGCAGTAGACTTCCCTTAGATCCATGCTCTGGCTCGGGCGGATCATCGCCTCGAGGCCAGGGGCACTGACCGCCCGAAAAATCGCCCGTTCCTGCACGAATTCGGAGAGATAGGCGACTTCCATCCCCAGTGTCTCGCGCACGGTATCAAGTGTATTCTGAATCGCCGTACTGTCGGCAGGGCTTGCGGAAAGTGCGGACAGTGCGGCGGATTTTTGTGGCATGGCGATCCTCGAGATGAGTGTTACGAGACCATCATACGTGAAGCGCGCAACTTCATCGTACGCAAAGCATGATGCATTCTAAGTATCCGGGACACTGCGCCACAGGGGCGTATCGTCATGGATGCGAAGTGCGAGTCAGCAATATTGCGTCTCACCATCACACCTAGGTTAAATGCTCCATCACAGGCCTTTGATGAGCATCATGTGTTGGGCAGTGTCATGCCGCCGACATAGGTCTTTAAGGCATAACAGCGCGTCTGGTCGCATAAGGGCCTAACGGCCTTCTTCCGAAATTTGCTGGGCCCATACTGGCATTGGGTAACTGGAATTGGCCCAGGATCGCGACCAGTTCATTGGAGTGCTGTCGAAGGGTACCGGCCGTTGCGGTTGTCTGCTCGGCCACGGCGGCATTGTGTTGGGTTACCTGATCAAGAAGGTTCACGCCGGAGTTGATCTCTTCCAGACCGATCGCTTGCTCGCGCGCCGCAGCGGACAAATCATCCATCATTCCCTGCACATTGAGGGCAATCCTGAGAATATCCTCGAGGCTCTGGCCGGTCCGTCCGACCAGTGCCGATCCCGCCTGCACATGTGCGGTACTTTCAGCAATCAGCCCTCTGATATCCTTGGCTGATGTCGAAGCGCGCTGCGCGAGGCCGCGCACTTCAGAGGCAACGACGGCAAATCCGCGTCCCGCATCGCCCGCGCGGGCCGCCTCGACCCCCGCATTGATCGCCAAGAGATTGGTCTGGAACGCGATCGCTTCGATCACGTCGATGATTTGTTTCACCTGCATGGCGCTGCGCTCGATCTCCTGCATGGCACTGATGGCCTCCTGAGCGACAAGTGCGCCAGCTCGGGCACATGTGCTGTTCTCGCGCCCCGCTTCCTGGGCGTCGAAGGCGCGTGCTGCCGAGGAGCGGACACTGCTGGTCATCTGCTGAAGCGCTGCCGCGCTCTCTTCGAGCGTTGCCGCCTGCGTCTCGGCGCGCACGGCAAGATGCTGCGCGGCTTGATCGATCTCGTCGGAGCCGGCCCGGACACTGCCCGCGACGGACGTGATCTGCTCGAACACCTGCCCAAGCTGCAGTGTCACGCGGTTGAAGCTTTGGCGCAGCATGTCGTATTCAGCCGGAAATGGATCGTGGGGGGAGCTATCGATCGGTGTGGTCAGATCTCCCATTGCCAGGCGTTCAAGGCCCGCCGAGATTTCACGCACGACCCGCTCCTGCAAGGCGGCAAGACGCATGCTCGTTTCTGCTTCACGCGCCGCGGTCTGTCGTTGTTCCCCGGCAAGTCGCTCTCCCTCCGCCTGTGCCAGATGCACCGCCTCGATCGCGTCGGCTGACTCGCTGAATGCCTTCCGAAGATGCTGCGCAAGCCAGATCAATGCCGCAGTCTGAACGGCCAGAACGACAGCGTGCATGAGCACCCGTGCAAGATCGCCTTCTCCAGGAAACACGGCCTGCGGGATCAGGACGTTGAGGAGAAGATGATGGCCCGCGACCGTGCCGGCATAACCGATGAGGGGGCGCCAGTCGCAGAACACTGCGACCGTGGCAAACGCCGCGAAGAAATACATATGGGCATCGATCTGCCAGACATGTCCGCGCAGCTGAAAGACCAACACAGCCACGACCAGAGCAAGACTGGTCGCGATGGTGATCTGAGGGCCGTAGCCTGTCTTTGCTCGCATCCAATCCAGGGTAGCGATCGCCGCAAGGGCAGCGATGGCGACGGGACCGATCCACGCACCTGTCGCCAGACTGGCCGACACGAAGGCAGATAGGGGAACATGCAGCCAAAGGAAAAGCACCATGAAACGCGCAGCGCGCGAGCGTAGACGATCAAGCACGGCACTTTCTGTGGTCAGCATGGGAGAGGCTTTCAATTGACGCGGAAGCGCGCCCTGCGTGGGAAAAAGACGGCTCCTGCATCGGTACCAGGAACTCTGTCGTTGGTAAGTGACGTTGCATGACCGAAAGGGCGCCAGCGGCTCCCCGGATCTAATCCGCTCTGCCGGGTGATTCTGTCATCGAGCAGTCTGAAAAAAGGCAACCCCTTATGTCACTCCGGACGTTTTGCACGACAAACATTACCGTCCCATTGATATGACCCTGCAGAACGCTTTGGTTTTTAGCATTTCTGGTGACAACCGCTCGTGGGCCGCCTCAGACGCACACCCTAAAGCTGCTTGGCATCGCCTCCATAAGCTTTCAGAAACAAGCTATTCGGTATGCGTGGCTATATGTCTGTATGAATAAATGGTTTGGCAGCAATACGGCCATAGACGATGCCGCTCAAATAGGCTTTCGGTATGCGAAGCTTGCTGATTGCACAGCCTGAACACGTGTAATCCGAAAGTTGTATTGAAACCGCATAGATTGTATAAAGCGTTATCTATCACTGTGTTTTGGAGAATGCGCAGATGGAAGATCACAGCCTTCGGTTGCAGTTCATATTTGCAGGCGTTCCCGAGGATCAGATTGAAATAGCTTTGGAAAATTTCTACGGTTTGGGCGGAGCACCTGAAATCACCTGCACGGGTGATTATGTCGCAGCAAAATCCCTCTATGCGGTCATGGATGCATCCGTTCCACCCCAAGATATGCACAGCGCTGTGGCACGCTATGTCATCACGTTGGGCGCTCGGATGACCGAATGGGAAATGAGAAACAGCCTAACTTAAAGCTGGTGGTACGGGATAAGGCTTCGACTTGGAAAAAGTCGCAACCAAACCATGTCCCAGCTATGACCGGCGAATTCTCCCGCGCAGTTCACCGGCAGGGACGCTTTTCAACAAGTGCGTTTCAGTGAAGCAGCCGGCGCAGGGCAAGGTCGACTTTGGCCTCGATCATCCGCTCGATCTGCTCCGTTTTGCGACGTTCATTTTCGATCTGCTGACGCCGAAAAAGGACCGATCCAGGTTTTGGACCTTTAAGCTGTCTTACTACTTTTTTCGTAATTTTCATGGCAGTCCTCACGGTTATGTGAACAAATACAACCTCTCATTTTTGCTGGCGTGCTGTCAAATCCGTTGAACGCCATGTGGCAAATAGCCGCCAATAGCTCACCTTCTGAAATTACGACGTCAACGTGAGTAATTCATGGCAAGCCAGTCGTAGCCATACGATTAAGATTTTCGTTTTTGCTCCCTGAAGCCGTGGAAAGATCCACGTGCATAACCGCGCGTCGATGCCCATCTGGCGATTAAAGTGATTTTGACGTTATATTGTGCGCCACATCACACGGCTTATAATTACGCGAGCCCCGCAGCGTCTCTGCTGGGTTTTAGAACGCTTCTATAGACAGAAACCCTTCCACGACAGAGCGTCATATAGACGGCGTACTTTCATGCGTAGAAGACCTTGATCTCTGCTTGCTTCACGGCGCGTTGATATACGAGCGATCTCATAGTATTTTATAATGACATAAATGAGGCCGCGCGATTGCACGGCCTTATTTTCCAGATTGTTCAGCGAAGCTTTAATATTTTAGATCAGGAGCAATGGAGTCGCTCTTATCCAATCTGCCAACGCTATATGCGGGATCTAGGATGCAAACCTGATGTTGCAGTTATTGGCAGTGTTTGCCGTCTCGATTGCCTGCATTTCCCCTTTCAGGCGCCCAACTTCGGCAGCCTGCGACCCATCACCTTTGATGAAAAAGAGAGCCGGCCAGAACAGAACCACGCCGACGCCGGTGGCGACTGCATCATTGCTGGCTTTCTTATCCTGAGCCGTGGAAGCGGCAGCGGCGCGATTGGCAACGACCTGCGCTTCAGCGGCCAATTGCTGACATGTCATACCCTGGTACGGAGTAGGAGAAACAAAACTCGCTGCAATCTCATCCGATTTGTTGGCGCAGGCCGCCAGTGAAACCAGGATTACAGCAAAAACCGGAAGCTTGAAGATGGAAATAGTCATGATGGATTCCTAATGTGACGTTCCATCGTGATAGCACGAATGAAAATCAAATAGGCGTTACCATCAATTTTTATATATTATATGTTTAGCATATTAACTCCGCAAATACGCTAAAATTTTCTAGACTATTACATGGCGAAAATGGTGAACAAAAGGTTAACAAATTACAAAACATCCAGGAGCCATCATGTTGATCACCAGTTTTGCATCTCCTTTTTCAGGAAGCAGTTCATCGAAAAATACCACCCCGCCTCAGGAAACTCAGGCGACGCCTGCCAGGACCGAAACAAGTCAGAACCAGCCAGCTGAGACACAGCAGACGCAACAGACCCGGTCGCAAGAAACGTCGTCAAGCCAACCTGTAGAAGCGCCGCGTTCGACACCAGCGTCGCCGTCGTCGAACGACCAAACTGCATCGGCATCAGCGACATCTTCTGGAGGATCTGCGCAATCGGCATCCTCCTCGCCCGAGCCCGCTGCCAATATGGACAGGATGGCCAGAGCGGTCGAACAGCGTAATCCTGATACGTCTGCAGCCAACATCGCGACCCAGGATCGCCAGACCATTCTGTCCTCACAAGCATCGGAGGCGGAAGAAAATCAGGCCCGCAACGCTGCTGAAAATCAGCAGCGAACAGAACAGCTGCTGAGCCTGGCTAGCAAAAATTACACGCTGACCCAGGACCTGTTCCGCTCGCGCCCGCAAGCGACAACGGATCCCCAGCCTAACCCGACCGTGATCCGCGATCCTAAAGCTGATTGATTTCCGATCTGCTACATTGGTGGGACCAATCTGGCTAAACGTCCTTGGTGCATTGGGGGACAACAAATATGCCCTCGTGACGAATGATCATTGCTGGATGTACGCCCGCAGCATCCAGCCTACCTGCTCCATGTACGGAAGGGGGTGGGCTTGCCGTTTGGATGGGCACGCCTGATATGGGTTTGAACCGCGCCTCAGGGCCCATATGGGATTGATCATGACCTATCTGCTTTTCGTTCTGGGGCTTGTGGCGCTTTTCTTTGGGGGTGAAGCCCTGGTCAGGGGCGCGACGGCCATTGCCCGTCATTTCCGCCTGTCGCCGATGGTGATCGGCCTGACCATCGTGGGCTTTGGAACATCCGCACCCGAGATGCTGGTGTCCGTTCAAGCAGCGCTTGCCGGTCAGCCCGCCATTGCGATCGGGAACGTCCTGGGCTCGAACATCGCCAACATCCTGCTGATCCTCGGCATTTCAGCGGTCGTTGCCCCGCTCATCATCCCTGTGAAAAAGCTCTGGCGCGATATCGGCTTCATGTTGTTGGCGACGGCGACCATCTGGATCATGCTCCTGGACGGTAATGTTACCCGGCTGGACGGCGTGCTGCTGATTGCTGGCCTTATCGTCTTCCTCGTCACCGCCTTCATGACAAGCAAGGTCGAAACCCCTAAGGTGGAGCTTGGGGATTCCCCGCAGTGGAAGGCGTGGGCAATGACCTTGGTGGGGTTGATCGTCCTCGTCATCGGCGCCCGGCTTCTGGTGGACAGCGCGACGGAATTGGCACGCGCGTTCGGCATTTCCGAGGCGGTGATCGGCCTGACGATCGTGGCGGTAGGAACCTCGCTCCCGGAACTGGCAACGTCCCTGATCGCAGCGATCCGCAAGCAGACCGAGATCGCCGTGGGCAACATCGTCGGCTCGAACATCTTCAACATTTTTGGCATCCTCGGCACAACCGCGCTGATCTCTCCGATCACTGCTGATCCGCGCTTTGCCTCCATCGACATGATCTGGGTGACGATTGCCGCCGTGGGTCTCTCCGTGCTGGCCTTTGCGCTTGGGGGCCTGCCGCGGATTGCAGGGATCGTCCTCATGGCAACCTATGCCGGGTATGTCGCCTTGATTTGATCAAGGATGTCCTCAAGTCGGAAATCCAGACGTGCACAGCGTTTACAGCCCGTGGTGAACAAAGATGCGGTTCGTAAGTACTGAACAACCGGGGTAGTCGGGTTTTCCGCTTATCGGCAACATGATGCTGCAAGTGAGCGCTTGTGAAGGACGCTCAATCGCAGGACCGCGCAGGGAGATATGAATGTGTCTGCCTGCGAGCTTTTGACGCGGGATCGCAGGTCAAGGCTGGCATCGGCCAATGGTTCATTCTCTACAACCATCGGCGACCGCACGTCGCCCATGGCGGGCGACCAGCGTGGGCTTCTCCGACAGCATCGAAAGCGATCAGCAGGCGCTGGCAGTAGCGCAAACAAGCCGGAAACCACGCCAATGATTCAGAATGAGCTCACGTTGACATCTGGGGGAAGTCAAAGGCACCATCCCCGCAGGTTCTTTTCAGAACCACCCACGATGCCGATCAGGGAGGTGATTTGCGTCGCGGGCCACGCGCGTTGAGGGAGGAAATCGGACATGTTGAACAAAGATAAAAGCGCCCATTGGAGGCTGGCGATTGCGGCGGCGGTGGCCGCTGTGGTTCCGATGGTGACACTTGCGCAAGAAAGCGGGCCGTCGTTGACCCACACCACTGTTCTGACCGGTCTTGAAGAGCCGTGGGACATGGCATTCCTGCCCGACGGAACGATGTTCTTCACCGAGAAATGCCGCGGGTTGTCCGTGCGCCTGGCGTCGGGTGAGGTACAGCCCCTGCTAGGGGTCGGCGAGACCGAAGGCTATCCGCTCCAGGGGGATGATCTGTTCTGCGAGGGACAGGCCGGGATGAACGGCGTCGCGGTCGATCCGGAGTTCGAACAGAATCGGCACGTCTACGTCTATTCAGCGTCCAACATGACGGCGCCGGGGACCAACCGTGTCATGCGGCTGACCGTCAACGACGATCTGACCGAGGTGTCGGACCGCATCGATATCATCGATGACATCCCCTACAAGCCCGAAGCGTCCGATCAACCCTTTGGCGGGCCCGGCGCACATAACGGCGGGCGCATCCGCTTTTCGCCGGACGGGCATCTATTCGTAACCACCGGCGATACGCACAACCCCGAGGTGCCTCAGAGCCCGACCATGATGGGCGGCAAGGTGCTGCGCGTGGACCGTGACGGCCAGGCCGTCGCCGACAATGGCGCACCCGAGGGCTTTGACCCGCGCATCTTCACCTATGGCCATCGCAACGTTCAGGGCATCGCGTTCCACCCCGCAACCGGACAGCCTGTCGTGTCCGAACATGGCCCTTGGCATTCCGATGAGATCACCGCGCTGGTCGCGGGCGGCAACGGGGGTTGGGACCCGCGACCCAACATCGCCGGGCGCAGCGACTGCCCCGACGGGTATTGCGGCTATGAACCCAACCAGATGGAGGCCATGGATCCGGCAGAGCGCGCCGAATACATGCCGATGACCAACCTGGACGAATATCCCGATGCGATGAAGCCTGCATGGAACAACAATGGCCTGTCGCAAGGAACGTCGTCCGCAGCATTTCTCGAGGGCGAGAAGTGGGGTGACTGGGACGGCCGGCTTGTCGTCGGCGTGATGGGCATCGGCTTTGGCGGCACGGACCCGGGCCAGCGCATCGACGTGATCGACCTTGCTGATGATGGCATGTCGGTCGGCGACGTGACCCCGATGTCGTTGCCGATGGAGCCGGGACGTTTCCGCGCCGTAGTCGTTGGGCCTGACGGCGACCTGTACGCCGCCATCGACGAAGGCGACATCTATCGCCTGACACCGCAGTAAACACGCTGGTCGTATCGCAGGGGTGAATGCTCCTGCGATACTGCTTGTTTCACAGACCAAGCTCGCCCGTTGGCTGCTGCATTCACATCGAATATCGCCCTTTTTCCAGCACGCGCTGCTCCCCGATTGCCAATGCCGGGCGTTCGACAGGTTTCAATCAAGGATCTGACATGAAGACCAATCTTTCCTACCTCGCCCTCGGGGTCACCCTGATGCTCTCCGTGCCGGCGGTGGCGCAGGATGCGGCCACGTCTGCCCCAATCCCGGCCGAACTGGCCGCGCTTAGCGCGAATATCGACGATGGCCAATCGCTGTATCGCACGGCCTGCGCGCAGTGCCATGGGCGCAGTGCGGGTGGAACGGCCGTCTTTCCCGCGCTGGAGGCCCAGACAGCCGACTACCTTGTCGAACGCTTGCTTGCGTATCGCGCCGGAGAGGCCGAGGGGCCGAATGCCGCACTGATGATGCCGGTCGCAAAGGACATGACAGACCAGCAGATTGTGGATGTGGCAGCGTTTCTTGCCGAAACATATCCATAGTCGGAACGACCTGACACTGCATCAGTCTATTTTTTGCGTCTGAGCGTAATACGTGGCGCCCTGCGGTGGTTGAAAATCAAAAACCTTACTGATTTTGAGATGACCCGCCACCGATGCGCGTGTCATTTAAACTAGTCAATTTCAACGCTGTCGTTTCCTTATGGCGATGCCCACGAGCCCAATGTTATTGGTTTTATTTCAATATGTCAGTTGAGCATCTCGGTCTCTAATCTGGAATACGTTGACCCAAGATGCTGCGTGGCGCTGTCGGCTCGTCTTGCCGAGGCTCTAGTAACACAGCATCCTGGTCGGTCATCACCGCCACGACATCGGCGGCGATCTTGTCCAGCAGGTCCAGTTCCGCATCCTCGATCTGGCGCGGTTCGCGGTCCATCAGGCACAGGGCGCCCAGCACATGGCCGTCAGCCGTGCGCAGCGGCGTTCCGACATAGAACCGTCCCTGCCACTGGCGCACCGCCGGGTTGTCCGAAAACCGCACATCGCGGTCGGTGTCGGGCACGACCAGCGTGTCGTCGGCGGCGATGACGTGATTGCACATCGCCTCGGCCCGCGGCATCCAGTTCATGCGCGGCTCGGTCTCCGTGCGGCGGCCGGGCAGGTCCGCGCTCTGCCCGACGATGTATTCCGCATCGGCATCGATCGCGGAGATGAACGCCAAACTGACATCGAACACATCCGCCGCGCGCTTGGCCAGATCGTCCAGATCCTCGCGCGCGCGGCCGTCCAGGACCGCGGTCTGGGCAAGGGCGTCCAGACGCGCGGCCTCGTCCGCGGGGGGCGGGGGGGCCTGCATCGCGGCGCGGTCTGCGTGGGCCGGGGTCAGCCACTGGACGGCCTCGTCCACGGACAGCACGATCTGATCGACGCCAAGCGCCTCGGCCCGGTCGGGGCCCGCCTGATCCTCGGGGGCGTTCCACAGGGCCAAGACGATCCGAAGGTCGGGCCAGCGACGGCGCAGACGCCGGACGAAACCGCGCACCGCCGCGTCCGGATCGCGACTGAAATAGCCGATGCAGACGGTGTCGATCCCCTCCAGGTCCAAACCGTCGACATAGCGCGCAGGGACCGTGCCGGTCGCGCGCTGGACCGCAGAAATGTCGGCCAGCGCCAGGGCGTGAACCAGCATCTCGGCCGAAATGGCATCGACCTGCCACTTGCCGCCGATGCAGGCGACGCGCGGGGTGCCGGCGGGGGTGGCCGGGTGATCCTCGCGCAGGTCTTCCAGCAGCTGGTCCATGCCGTCGACCACGCGCAGACGATGCTCGACCCGTGCATTGGCGTGGTAATCGTCGCTGGCCTGGCGCAGAACCTCCATCCCCGTCGTGTTGTAGAACGCGGCGATCCCGGTCGTGCGGATGGCGTCGGACGCGATTTCATAGGCCTCGTCGGGATCGTTGGCGATCAGGCGCTGATAGATGCGGGTGGGCAGGTCCAGCGCCGGGGTCGATCCCAGCAGCGTGTCGAAGAAGGCCAGCTGCGGCAGGTTGCGGCCCACGACCAGCAGGCAGACCGTCAGGGGCGTCGACAGRATCAGRCCAAGYGGCCCCCACAGCGCTGTCCAGAAGGTCGCCGCCGCGATCAGCGACAGCGCCGACAGGCCGGTCGAGGTGCCGTACAGCATCGGCTCGACGATGTTGTTGCTGACCAGTTCCAGGAACACGATCAGCGCCAGTGCCATCAGCACCATCTGCCATCCGGGATCGACGGCGAAGGCCAGGGCCAGCGGAAAGATCGCCGACAGCATCGGCCCGACATAGGGAATGAACCGCATGATCGCAGCCAGGGTGCCCCACAGGATCCAGCCCGGCACCCCGATGGCCCACAGGCCAAGCGCCATCGGAATGCCATAGGTGACGTTCACCACCAGCTGCATCAGCAGGTATTTCGAGATCCGCTTGCCCGCCTCCTCCAGCGCGTCGGTCGAGCGGTGCAGGTTACCCCCAAGCAGGCGGATCAGACGGTCGCGCAGATCGCCCCGGTCCAGAAGGACAAGGAACACGAAGACGACCACGATGCCCAGGGTCGCCAGCGGCGCCAGGGCTGGGGCCAGCCAGGCGCTGGCGGTGGCAAAGGGGGACGGGCCGTCGCCCACGACCGTCACGGCCAGCGGGTCGGCCACGGCGCCGGGGGCGTCCTGCAGGGCGGTGGCCAGCTGTTCCTGGACGGTGGCGATGGTCTGGAACACGCCGTCGAACAGGCCCGGCCCCTCCATCTGCTGGCCCAGCCCCTGGATCTTGGCGCGGATCGTGGACTGATAGGCGGGCAGTTCGGCGCTGAGCACGCTGACCTGCGACGTGATCAGCAGGCCCAACCCCAGCAGCATCGCGATGACCGTCAGCATGACCACCGACACCGCTGCCACCTGCGGAATGCCGCGACGGACCAGAACCTTGACCAGCGGCCCCAGGGCAAAGCTGATCAGGAAGGCGATCGCCAACGGGATCAGCACCTCTTGTCCGTAATACAGCAGGCCGATGATGACCGTGCCCACGACCAGCCACGCGGCCATGCGCACGATGTCGACCCGACCCTCGGGCGCGGCGACCGCGGCATTGGCGTCCGGCCCCAGCAGGTCGTGCGGGGCCTGACGCGGCCCCGAAATGTTCAGTGTCATGATGGTCCCCCGACATGCCCCCTGCACGGGGGCGCTGGTCAACACGGCCCGAAGGCCCCGGTTCCGTCGCTACGGGCGGATGCCCGCCGACGGCCATCCGTCCCGCCGCGCGCATCATATGATACCGGAACCGGGCGCGTCACGCGCCGTTGCGCTGCCGACCGGCCCAAGGGTGGGCCGGTCCCGAACAGACGAGAGTTTTTCCCGATGAACACCACGATCCGCACCCCCGGCGCCGATGATGCGGGCCCGCTGGAACAGGCCGACAAGGAGGCCGCCGCCCAAGCCGCGCGCCACCGCCACCATCCCGTCGTCAAGGCCGTCGGCACGCTGAGCGAGGTGGCCGACCAGGTGCCCCTGTCCCTGGTTTGCGGCAGCGTGATCCTGGGCGGCGCGTTGTGGGGGCAGGATCATGTCGCGCGCACCGGCCTGCGGATGATGGCGGCTCATGTCCTGGCCAATTCGGTCAAGCGGGTGATCAAGAACCGCTTTCGCCGCACCCGCCCGGTCGAGATGATCAAGCGGCAGGACTATCGCTGCGAGCCCGGCGAAAGCCGGGGCGGGCACGAGACGTCCTTTCCTTCGGGGCACACGGCGGGTGCGGTGGCGGTGGCCGTCGTCGTCGCGCGCGATCTGCCGCACATGGCCGTGCCCGCCCTGGGGGTCGCGGCGATGATCGCGGGAATCCAGGTGCCACGGGGCAAGCACTATCCGGGCGATGTCGCGGCCGGTGCGGTCTTGGGTCTGGTCTCGGCGCTGGTCGTGCGCCGGCTGTGGGACAGGGCCAAGCGCGACTGAACTTATGTCAACGGAACGTCGCGTCACGACCGCCCGTTTCATCGACAGGATACGGCCCCGCGATCCTGCCGGGCCAGGGAGAGACATCATGGCAACCGCCTCCGACGACACCAAGACCAAGACCGCGACCAAGAAATCCGCCCGCGCGGCAGGGCAAAAGACCGCGAAACCCACCGCCGAGGCCCGCACCAAGCGGTCGCAGGCTGTCGCTGCGAAATCCAAGGCCAAGGCCCCCAAGCCCGCGGCGACGGACAAGGGCCTTGCGGATCTGTTCGAACACGCCTTGGCGGACATGTATTACGCCGAGAAGAAGATCTACAAGACGCTGCCCAAGATGATCAAGGCGGCAGACCATCCCGACCTGATCGCCGCCCTTACCGCGCATCGCGAGGAGACCGCAGGCCAGATCGAGACCTTGGAGGCGATTTTCGAGCTGTTGGGCAAGCGTGCCAAGGCCGTGAAATGCGACGCCATCGACGGCATCCTGGAAGAGGGTGAAAGCCTGCTGGAGGATTTCGGTGACAGCGTTGCCGCCGACGCCGCGATCATCTTCAGCTGTCAGGCGGTCGAGCATTACGAGATCACGCGTTACGGCTCGATGCGCGCCTTTGCCGAGGCCTTGGGTATGGATGAGGCGAAGACCCATCTGGAGGGGATCCTGGCCCAGGAAAGCGCGGCCGACACCAAGCTGACCGAACTGGCCGAGGATTCGGTGAACGACGCGGCCGCCGAATACGACGACCACGACGCCTGACCGCATAGGACGGCCCCCGCGATCCGGGGGCCGTTTTCGTCACGCCAGGAAGAACGCCATCATCGCATTAGTGGCCAAGGGCCCCGGAGCGGTGTGGCTGCCGGATGGCTGACCACCGGACCAGGCGTGACCCAGTCCTTGAACCCGCCATGTCTCAATCCGCAACGTGCCCGCAGCGTCGCGGTAACGGCCGATGTGCACGGCACGGTCATTCAGCCGTGCATCCGCCGCGCGTCGGGTCAGGCCGGGTTGCCGCCGCAGCGCCTGCGCCACCACGGCATCGGCATTGCGCGGCGACACGGTCTTGTCGGTCGCGCCATGCACGACGAACAGCCGGCAGCCCACACCCTGACCCTGATCGGAGCCGCCCTGCGACATCGCCTGGAACGCACCCGCCATGTCCGTAGCCGCCCCGTTGGGAAGGCCCGAATGACAGGCCACGGCACCGAAATCGTCCGCAAAGACCGCGCCCAGGATCACCGCCATCGCCCCGCCGGCCGACAGTCCCGCGGCAAAGCGCCGGTCGGGGGCCACGGCGTGGTCGTGGGCGACGCTGCGGCTCAGGTCGACCAGAAAGGCGGCCTCTCCGCCGTCGCGGGCGGCATGACGGGCCTCGAACCAGTTCCAGCAGCGGTTCATGTTGGCCTGTGACGTCTGTGCGGGGGCCACGACGATCATCCGATGGCGCTCTGCCGCCGGCATGATGCCGGTACCGCGGGCGAAATCATCCGGGTCCTGTGTGCAGCCGTGCAGCAGCAGCAACAGTCCTGCAGCCGGGCGCCCCTCCAGCGACGCGGGCAGGTACAGGCGATAGTCGCGCGACTGCGCTGCCGCCTGATGCTGATGTGTGGTCCAGCTGGCCCCCTGGGGGATGTCCATCGGCGTGCTGTCGCGCATGGCCGCACCTGCGGGAAAGCCGGCCGACATCCGGGGCATCTGCGGCATCGACAGGCCGCCACCCGGCATGCGCGGCATCGCGCCCCCGCCCAATCCCGACTGGATCATCTGCGTGGCTTGCGCCAGATCGCCCGACCGCATCAGTTCGGTGATGCGGGCCATGTTCATCGGCATCTGTTCGGTCATCATCGTGTTCCCTTGTTCGTTCGGCAGGCGTCCAGCGCCGCCTTGACCCCGGCATCCGCCTGGATGGTGCCCAGAACCTCGATCGAGCGGATCGTGGCGGTGATCAGGTCCGGGGGAATGTCGCGGGCAAAGCGGGCAAGCCCGATCACCCGCAGGTCCAGCATCTGGTTCGCGGCGTGCAGGGCCTCCAGTTCGGCCCGGGACAGATCGCGCAGACCCATCACGAAATCGTCGCGCACGATGGCCGGGGCCACCGAGGCGTCGTGTCGGTCCAGCTGCGCCCGTATCGCGGTGCGGATCAGGTCGCTGCGACTGGCATAGAAGCCTTCGCGCACCAGCAGGTCGATCCGTCCCAAATCGACGAAGCCCAGATTGATGGTGATCTTTTCGGTATCGGCCGTCCGGGCCGGAGAGGCGGTCGCCATGATTGCTATCCCTTCCTTGTACCATCCATATGGATGTTTAATGGAAGCATTGCGACCTGATCTTTGTCAGTCGGTCCTACGACACCAGCCTGCGACGGCGTCCGGTCGCCATGCCCCGCGCAATGGACTCTGCGATGTCGGCACAGGCCGTGATCCCCTGAACGAACGGGCGGTCGTGCATCAGGTAGGGGATCGCCGCCAAACACAGCCTGCCACTGAATGGATCCGCGCCCAGCAGGCTGTAATCCTGCGCGACATCGGGAATTTCGTGACCCGCATCCAGCAGCGCGCGCCGCAAGGTCGGGAAGGGCAGGTCTTCGGTGCTGAGGGGCTTTTGCCCCCGTGCATCGATGAACACGGCAAAGCGTTCGGTGCGGTCGTCATGGACGATGACGGTCTCTGCGCCATCGCGGGTCATGTCGTAATCCTCGCCCAGGGGCATGATCGACAAGATGCCGGCATCGCGCAGCGCCAGCACGCGTCGGATCGATTCCGACGGGACTGCGGCATAGTTGTCGACAAACACCTTCTTCAGACCCCTGTCGAACCGGTCGCGGTCGTCGTCGGACAGGTCCGGCACGATCTCCTCGACCTGTTCATGCATGCGCAGCAGGGCATAGCGCCAGGCGACGGTGATCTTGTTCGCCTTGTTGTGTTCGACCTCGTCCAGATTGGCGCGGGCCCATTTGAACGGATCGGCGGCCTCGCGCGCGGCGAAATAGGCATCGGCAAAGCTGTCCGCGTCCAACCCGCCCAACCCGATCCTCAGCGCAAAGGCCGGGTCGGCCTGCATGATCTCGGCCCGGACCAGCTCGAAGGCCGCGTCCAAGGGCGCCGGGGTCGACAGGCAGGCGGCCAGCGCCGGGGCGGTGGCGATGGTCAGGGGTTCATAGGGGATGGGGCAATAGAAGTCGGCCTCGGGCAGGACGCCCGACCGCGACATCATCACGATCCGCAGATCCGCCGATGCCGGGTCCAGATCAAAGCGCAGGTCATCACCTTTGCGGCGGAAACGACCGTGCTGGTTCACCACCGCCATCGCCGCGTCGATCGAACTGAGAGAGGTGCCCATGATGCCGACCCGCACGGCGGGAATGTCGGCCTCGATCAGTCCGGACCAGGGACTGGGGAAATAGCTGCGGGTGGCCTCGTCCTCATCGGGAAAGGCGTGGCCTGTGGCGACGATCACGCGGTCGAAGGGACCGTCGCACCCATCCGCCGTCATCACGCTTAGGCCTGCATCGTCGGACTGGATGTCCAGAACCTCGGTCGCCTCGCAGATGTCGATCCGGTGGCCCCGTGACCGCGCCCGATCGACCAGCGCCATCAGCTGGTCGCGGAAATATTCGCCCAGCAGCAGGCGCGGCGTGAACTGACGCTCGTCCAGGTCCTGGGGGTCCAGGCCGTAGGATCTCAGCCGCGCATCCGGCTGATCCTGCAGCCAGTCCAGATAGGTGGTCGCAATCGGCGGTATCTCGATGCTGGCGATGTTGGCCAGCATCGCGCGGTTCGACATCTCGGGTGAATAGGGCATGCCGATCCCGGCACGCGGTCCCTTTTCGTACAGCGTGACCGCCAGCGGCAGGCCCGTGTCCAGAAGGTGCAGCAGCGTATAGATGCCGGTCGGGCCGGTGCCGACGATCGCGATGGTCCTGGCGGTCATATGTGTGTCCATGGGTTCGAAACGCCGCCCGTGGGCGTCCGTTCCGGCATCAAATGCTGGTCGGGTCGATCAGGAAGTCCAGCCGCGCCACCGTGCCGCCGTCCTTGCCTTTCGCCAGCGTCAGTTGGCCGTTCAGCGCCGTCGCGAACTGGCGTGCGACGATCAGTCCCAAGCTGTCCGACGTCTCCAGATCGAAGCCTTCGGGCAGGCCAGGGCCTTGGTCCACGATGCGCAGCGTCGCGGGGATGCGTCCGTCAGGGGTGGCCGCGTCGACGTTCAGCCTGACGGTGATCTCCGTGTCGCGGCCTTCGGGGGCGCCGTGTTCGATGGCGTTCATCACCAGTTCGCTGGCGATCAGACCCAAAGGGACGGCCGTGTCATGCGGCAGCGGCAGGCTGTCGGCGCTGAAGTCCAGATTGACGTCGCCTGCGCCCGTGACCTCCACCACGTCATGCAGAACCTCGCGCAGGTATTCGGCCGCGTCCAGCGTTTGCAGGTCCGGTGAATGCAGCCGCCGCTGCAGCAGCGATATCGACCGGATGCGGGTCTGCGACGCGACCAGCGCTTGGCGCGCGGTCTCGTCCGCGACCAGCTGGGACTGCAGGCGCAGCAGCGCCGCGACCGTGGACAGGTTGTTCGAGATCCGGTGCTGCAGTTCAGAGAACATCAGGCTGCGTGATGTCGCCAACGCGTTGGCCCGTTGTTCGGCGGCCATGCGCTGTTCCAGGGCCCGACCTGCGGCGGTGATGAACACCACGTCCGTGGCAATGATCAGCGCATAGAGCAGCAGGGCGACGATGGCTCCCGGCGTGATGGCCAGGCTGCGCACCGGTTCGATGAAGAAATACCACGCGATCACCCCACAGGCCACGCCCACGGCCAATCCGGACCGCAGCGACGAGAAAACCAGCGTCAGCATGACGGCGGGAAAGAAGGTCAGGAACGGAAATCCGGGCGGCAGCGCATCGTTCAACGCAAAGCGCAGCGCGGTCGACAGCACGATCGCCGACAGGGCGAACACCACCTGATGGCGCAAAGACCTGCGGGCCAGAAGCGCCGCGCCCAGCCCCTGCATCAGCTTGTCGGACAGCGTCCGGCGGTCAGGCGCTGCAGCGTTCGTCACGTCATGTCCCGTCTTGTCCCCGCGGCCGGCCAATGCCGGAGCATCCGCACCTTAGCAAGAATAATGCGGTGGAAAATGGCAGAAATGACTGATGTTTGACGGACCTTTTGGATTGTCGGTACGGCAGCCGCTGTAAGGACGGTCAGCGCGGCGAGGCCGCGGTTCAGCGGCATGGGGTGAACGTGTCGATCAGGTTTGCCGGAGGGTGGTGGTTGGCGGCATTTTTCATCAGCAGAGCGATTTCTCTGACATCTGTTAAGATAACGTATTCAAAGGGTAATCCGTCGTATCATCTTGACGCTGCAGGGATTGAGTAGCGCCAGCCGCCACGGCTTCGTCAACCCGAAAGGCCAGCCTTCGCAGACGCGCCAGACCTTACGGCCCGACTGCTCGGGCCAGACCCGATCATCACAA
Source organism: Paracoccus sp. 08 (assembly GCF_024105395.1). Classification (NCBI taxonomy): domain Bacteria; kingdom Pseudomonadati; phylum Pseudomonadota; class Alphaproteobacteria; order Rhodobacterales; family Paracoccaceae; genus Paracoccus; species Paracoccus sp. 08. The sequence continues at coordinate 80,785 of NZ_WEKR01000072.1, forward strand.
ATCGACAGCATCGACGAGACTAAAAGCCGATTTTTTGGTTGGCCGCGATGTCAGTGGACGTAACGGTATCCAGGCGCCCAAGCGCCGTAAAACAAATTATTCCTTAGCGCGATACAATAGCGGTTTGAAATTGGGTGGCGTGGCTTCCTCGATGAAGTGAACAGCATGCAAAGAGGTTTGGCAATTTAGAAACTTCAATTCTAATAATCGGAAGATGTGTTTTCATCAATTGTCAACAAAAATGCGATAATATTGCAAATATTGTTTATTAGCAGATCGCGCTGCTGGATCACTTTCTCCCCTCAATGTCATAGAACAATATTGGAGTTTCAGACTGCGCGTCAGACACTCCAAACGCCTCCGCCTAGCCTCAATGCGTCGGCATGCTCCTTCCCTATCAGGACCGTTGTTGCGAACAGTCCGCCTGCACGTCGCCACCGGCCGCTCAGGGGGACGCCTTGCACGCTGAGGGTGAAACCGTCGGCCGTGATGGTCAGCGGCGCTTGGCTATAGTCGATCCACAACCCGGTCAGTGGAAACTGGGCCTTGAACGCAGCTTCCTTGGCACTGAACAGCAGTGTCGCTGCCAGTGGTTCGGAAAGCACTGGATCGACACTGTCCAACGGGTGGCGAATCAGTTCCGCCATGTCGTCCGACATCGGCTCCGCACGCTCCAAATCCAGGCCGATCGCCGGCCAATCCGCTTGCCGCGACGCGACGGCCGCGGCGATCCGCGCTGTGTGGGTGATGCTGCCCGACAGGCCCGGCGGCCAGGCCGGTGCCCGCGCTGCGGTCGTGGTGACGGCGGCAGGCATCAGGCCCACATCGGTCATGGCCAGCCGTGCGGCCGCGCGGCCCGCAGTGAATTCGCGGATGCGCGAGGGGACCGCGCGTCCTACCGCTGCCTCCTCCTCCGGCCAGAGAGGCGGCTGCGGGACGTCGATATCGCACACGGCCAGTCCGACGCCCTGCGGCAGCATCGCCCGGATCGCCTGCGCGACACTGGTCTGTTCCTCCATCTTCATGGTCCGATCTAAGCCCGCGGCGGGGTTTGCGGCAATGGGATAAGGCTGCATCGTTACGGCATTGCCAGAGCGCAACCCGCGGGCGATAAGGCGAAGGCACGGGGCATGGATAGGGATCACTGCGATGGATATTGATGGTATCAGCGTCATCCTGCCCGCCCATCAGGAGGAAGCCGGGATCGGCGCCTGTCTGCGCGGGTTGTGTGCGCAACGTCTTGTGCCCGGCGTGTCGCACCAGATCGTCGTGATCGCGAATGGCTGTACAGATGCCACTGCACAACTGGCCCGCGATGCCGCGCCCGCTCTGACGACGGCGGGCTGGCAGGTCTCGGTGCTGGAAACCGCCATCGGGAACAAGATCGCCGCACTGAACATGGGCGACGCTGCGGCGACAGGTGGAATGCGCATCTATCTGGATGCCGATGTGGTGATCGGACCGGGCATGATCGACGCGCTGCATACCGCCTTGTCGGGGCCGGGTGCGCGCTATGCGGGGGCCAGGCTGATCGTGCCGCCGGCCCGGAACCTGCTGTCGCGGGCCTATGCGCGGTTCTGGCAAAAGCTTCCTTTTGTCGCCACCGGCGTGACGGGGGCCGGCCTGTTCGCAATGAACGCAGAAGGGCGCGCTCGGTGGGACCAGTTTCCGCCCGTGATCGCTGACGACGGGTTCGCACGGCTGAACTTTTCCTCGGCCGAACGGACGCGGGTCGAGGTTCCTTACGCGTGGCCCATCACGGAAGGGTTTCGCCGCCTGATCCGCGTTCGCCGACGCCAGGATGCGGGCACCGCGCAGCTGGCGGAGCGCTATCCCGACTTGCAGCAGAACGCAACGGGCGACCGTCCGTTCCTGGGTCGTATGCTGCGGCTCGGCCTGACCGATCCGGTCGGGTTTGCAGTTTACGCGACGGTCACCGTCGCGGTCCGCCTTGGCCGCCCATCGCAGGATTGGGATCGCGGCCGCTAACGCGGCCCTGCGCAATTTCCGGTTGCAGGAATGCGATGGCCGCCTGAGCACACCCGCAGGGAGTGTGCACCAAGGCCGATCTTATATCTTGGTTAATAGATCAAATTGAATTGATCCAGAATTTGACTTTCCGGACAATATTCCGGTCGTTTTGAGGGAACCCGCTAAAACCTGACTGTCAAATGCTGTCATGCGGGTGAAAACAGCCGAGATTAACAACTTAAGCGTGCAAAGTTGCGTCGGTCCTTAAATCAAAAGGTGAAACCGCAGCGACGGACCATCTTTTTGTACAACTTGTATCTATATTGGTGCGTTGGATAAAACCGGCTCATGAGCCTTTGCGACGGTTCGCGTCTTTTAGTTAAAAGTTTATCGATTTTTGTCACGAGTGTGGAGATAACGTAGATGCTACAGTCGAATGACGGCCACGAGCTCGGCTCCTCGCAGGCCACCAACCCGGTCGCCGGGATCGAACTCCCCAAAGTGTATGATAACGGTGGCAAGCGTCTGCTTGACCTGTCCCTGATCCTACTTGCGCTGCCGTTCCTGATCCCGGTCATGGTCCTGGTCGCGCTGGCGGTCATGCTGGACGGCGGGTCGCCTATCTACACACAGAACCGTCTTGGCCGCGGGTGGAAATCGTTCCGCCTGTACAAGTTCCGCACCATGAAGCCCCAAGCAGATCAATTGCTGGAGGCCTATCTGGCCGCCAACCCCGCCGCCCGCGCAGAGTGGGATGCCGATCAGAAGCTGCGCAACGACCCGCGCGTCACAAAGATCGGTGCATTCCTGCGCAAGAGCTCGCTGGACGAGCTGCCGCAGCTGATCAACGTGATCCTGGGCCACATGAGCCTGGTCGGTCCCCGGCCGATGATGCCCGAACAGCGCGTCCTGTACCCGGGCGTCTACTACGCGGCACACCGCCCCGGCCTGACCGGCCTGTGGCAGGTCTCGGTCCGCAACGGCTCGACCTTCGCGACCCGTGCGGTGTTCGACGAACGCTACTCTCGCGAGATAAGCTTGGCGCTGGACGTGTCCACTATCATCCGTACTTTCCAGGTCGTTGCTCGCTGCACTGGCTGCTGATCTCGGTCTCACAGTGACCAAACAAGACCTGCTATCCTCGGATGGTGGGTGCTTTCGTCAAGGTCTCTGCACATCGGGGTACGTGTCAGTGATCTGTGCAGCCTTGGTATCTCTAGTAAAGTGGTCCTGCACCATCCGCCCGGCGGCTGCGGCCACCGGGGTAAGACAAATGGCGTCAAACGACACGTCGGCCACTGTCTGTTCCATCCGTGCCGTGATCTGCTAACAGGACCCGGGTGGATGGCACAACCTGCCATGTCCGTCACAACCTATCCGCGTTCTGCATGCTTGACGACCATCGGCACGACGCACTGGTCCATCGCCTTCACTAGGCTCCAGTCTCGTTAATTTTCAAAGCCAGGAGATGACAGTTGCAGCGAGAGCGATGGCGGACAGAAAGCCCTTCGGGCACCTGTCGTAGCGGGTCGCGACGCGGCGCCCGTCCTTGAGCCTGCCGGACATGATCTCGATACGATTGCGCCGCTGGTAGCGGCGTTTATCGTATGTGACGGGCTTGCCTCGGGATTTCCGGCCAGGAATGCATGGCGTGATGCCCTTGTCCTGCAATGCTTCACGATACCAGTCGGCGTCATGGCCCCGATCGGCAAATAGCCATCCGGCCTCGGGCAGATTGCTCAGCAGGGCCGCCGCGCCGGTGTAGTCGCTGACCTGACCGGCTGTCATGAAGAACTTGATCGGGCGGCCGTTCGCGTCCGTGACGGCATGCAACTGGTGTTCATGCCACCCTTCGTCCGCCCAATCAGCCTGCCACGCCCCCCTTTTTCAACCGCAGGCTTGAAGCTGTGCGGTGCGCCTTGAGATAGGTGGCGTCAATCATCACTGTCTTCCGGTCGGCGGCTTCGGAACCTCCATCATCCGGGCGAAAACACCGATGTCGCTCCAGCGCTTCCATCGGTTGTAGAGGGTCTTCGGTGGACCACACTCTGGCGGCGCATCGGACCAACGCAAGCCATTACGATTGATGAAGATTATCCCGCTCAAGACCCGCCGATCATCGACCCGTGGGCGGCCATGGCTCTTTGGAAAGAACGGCCGCAGCCGCGCCATCTGCTCGTCACTCAGCCAAAAAAGATTGCTCAGCATGCCCCCATCAGTTCGGGAGCGTGAAACACGCCGGCAAGGGGGTCGAAACCCACTAATGGGTCATGACCCTGGAAACATGCGCCGATCTTAACGAAATCACAACGGATATTGGCTGATCACTTGAGAATGCGGCGGACACCATGGAGGGGACGTAGGCTTGTTGCCAGCCATGTCAGATATGTTCGGCCTCTAAGGTCCAAGCGGCGTAAGCTAGCACATAGCCGCATGCCAAAGCGCAAACTATCACGAGTGAAGGAAGTTAACCGGTGGTCGGGGCGATAGGATTCGAACCTACGGCCTACGGTTCCCAAAACCGTCGCGCTACCAGGCTGCGCTACGCCCCGACACCCGCGCTTTAGCGCAAGGGCGCGGCGGTGGAAAGCCCTAGCGGCACGGCCAAGCTGCGGTAGTGCGATCCAGCGCGGGATGAGCCAGCTGCTGGCCGGCAGCAAGGCCCAACCTTGCCGCCTCGCCTCCTGCGATTTCCAGGACCATCAGGCGGTCCGGCTGCGGATCGCCGACGGCGGCACCGGGGATCGGCGTTTCGTCCAAGGGGCGGGCGTTGCGGTGGATATGACGGATCACGCCGGTTTCGTCGAAGAAGATCAGGTCAAGCGGGATCAGCGTGTTGCGCATCCAGAAGCTGACCGGCTGGGGTTCGGGATAGACGAACAGCATTCCCTGTCCCGCAGGCAGGTTTCTGCGGAACATCAGGCCCTGGGCCCGTGATTCGGGTGTGTCGGCAACCTCTATCTGAAAGGACAGAGCCTTGTCGCCAGCTGTGCGAATCAGCGCCGCATCCGACCTGCATTGCGCATCGGCTGGCGGGACGATGGGTTGGGCCGCAAGCGGCACAGCCAGCGCCAGCAACAGGGCGGCGGCAAGGCTACTCCGCAACATGGGGAAGCGAGTTGTGAAGCGATTCGGCCTGCGCCTTTTCGTCATGGGTCGTCTGCGCCGCATCCCATGCCGCGATCTGTGCCGCCATGAGGCCACGCGGGCCCTCGACGATGCGCAGGCAAAGCGCCTCCCCGATGGCGAGGTCTGCAAAACCGGAATGGCGCAGGACCTCGATATGGATGAAGACATCCTCGGAGTAACCGAAGATGTTGGCGAACCCGAAGCCTTTGGATTTGTCGAACCATTTCACACGCGCTGGCCGTAGCGGCAGGCTGTCGAGGTTCTCGATGATGTCGATGTCCAGGTCGGCGATCGGGGCCTGTCCGTCGGTGGCGGGTGGCTCGACCGAAACGACCTCGGCGGCCTGCACGCCGCGGCTGGTATGCTGCACCAGCACCTGCACGCGTGACTGATCGGCGACGGAACTGCGGCCGAAATTGCGCAACACGTTGCCGTGCAACAGAATATCGCTGCCGCCGTTTTCGTCCAGAATGAAGCCATAGCCTTTCGAGGGGTCAAACCACTTGACCAACCCTGTCACCAGCTTGAGGCTGCCGTCTTCTGTCATCGCATTTCCGTATTCACGCTAGCCGATTGTCCTAGGACAGTAATGACCCCCTCCACTGACTACAACACAACAGTGGCTTGGAGGCGAGACTATGCCAACGAGGTTAACAAAAGTTGGTTCCGTTCCTGCGACGACATATCGCGGCAGGTCATGGATAGAGCCGTTCGACCGACCATCCGGCATCCGCGTCGCGGGTCCACCGGAACCGGTCGTGCAGGCGAAACGCGCCGTCCGCCCAGAATTCCAGATGCGACGGAGTGATGCGATAGCCCCCCCAGAACGGCGGCCGCGCAGGGCGCGGACCGTGGCGCAGCCCGGCCTTGGCGGCCTCGGCCACCAGCGTCGCGCGGGCATCCAGCGGTTGCGACTGGCGCGAGGCCCAAGCCCCCAACCTGCTCTGCAGCGCGCGGCTGTCGTAATAGGCGTCGGCCTGGGGTCCGTCCTCTCGGGTGACGGTGCCGCGCACGCGGATCTGCCGGTGCAGCGATTTCCAGTGCATCACGAAGGCCGCCTTGCCCGAGGCCTCGATCTGGCGGCCCTTGGCGCTGTCATAGTTGGTATAGAAGACGAAGGATCCGTCCAGCCCCTGCCCGTCGATATCCTTGAGCAGGACCATCCGCACATCCGGCAGCCCGGCTGCATCGACGCTGGCCAGCGCGATGGCATTCGGGTCATTGGGCTCGGACGCCCGCGCCTCTTCCAGCCAAGCACGGGCGATGTCGAACGGGTCGTCGCCCGCAAAGATTCCGGTCCGATCACTCATCGCGCATTCCTTATGCTTGCTGCGACAGGACACTTGCCCTAATCACCTTTGAAACGGTTGAAAGCGTGAGGGACAGGACATGTCAAGCGAGCAGAGGCCCGGCCTGATGGCCGGCAAGCGCGGTCTCATCATGGGATTGGCCAACGACAAGTCGATCGCCTGGGGCATCGCCAAGGCCTTGGCGGCCGAGGGTGCGGAACTGGCGTTCAGCTATCAGGGCGATGCGCTGAAGAAGCGCGTCGATCCGCTGGCGGCGCAGCTGGGGTCGGACACGGTGCTGCCCTGCGACGTGTCGAACGAGGCATCGATCGATACCCTGTTCGCGGATCTGGGCGCGAAATGGGACGGGCTGGATTTCGTCGTCCATGCCATCGGCTTTTCGGACAAGGACCAGCTGCGCGGCCGCTATGCCGAGACGACACGTGACAACTTCCTGATGACAATGGACATTTCGGTCTATTCCTTCACCGCCGTCGCGCGCCGCGCGGCCGCGATGATGAAGGATGGCGGGTCGATGCTGACGCTGACCTATTACGGCGCCGAACGCGTCATGCCGCATTACAACGTGATGGGCGTCGCCAAGGCCGCGCTGGAAGCCTCGGTCCGCTATCTGGCCGAGGATTTCGGCAAGGACAACATCCGCGTCAACGCGATCAGCGCCGGACCGATCAAGACGCTGGCCGCCAGCGGCATCGGCGACTTCCGCTACATCATGAAGTGGAACGAACTGAACTCTCCGCTGCGTCGCAATGTCACGCAGGAAGATGTCGGCAATTCCGCCCTGTACCTTCTGTCGCGCCTTGGTGCCGGCGTGACAGGCGAGACGCATCACGTCGATGCCGGCTATCACGTCGTGGGCATGAAGGCCGTCGACGCCCCCGACATCGCGACCGTCAAGAAGGACTGACGGACACGCCGCCCCGATGATCCAGATCACGGCCGAACAGATGGGCATCTTCGTGGCCACGCTGTCGGCCGCGATCCTGTCACCCGGACCCGGCGTGATCGCCGTCAGCCAGGGCGCCTTTGCCCTGGGGCGCAGACGCGCGCTGACCTATGGGTGGGGTCTGGCGATCGGCGCGTCGGTCTGGTGCCTGGTCGCACTGCTGGGACTGACAGCCCTGTTCCGCGTCGCCCCCTGGACCCTGATCCTGCTGAAACTGTTGGGCGGGGCCTATCTGATCCGCATCGGCATCCTGATGTGGATCCATGCCCGCGACCCGATGCCCGACGCCGCGGCGGGCGGGATGAGCCTGTGGTCCGGCATGGCACTGAATCTGTCGAACCCGAAACCGGCGCTGTTCTATTCCGCAGTGCTGCTGTCGATCTTCCCCGCAGCGCTGAGTGTCGCCGACAAGGGCGCCATCTATGCCGTGGCCTTGTCGGTCGAGCTGTTCTTCTATACCGCACTGGCCAGCCTGATGGCCCTGTCGCTGTTGCGACGGCGCTATGCGGCCCTGAAATTCTGGATCGACCGGGGGGCCGGGCTGGCGATCGCCGCCCTTGGCCTGTCCCTGGTCCTGCGCCCGTGAAGGAGACAACGATGAACGACCGCCTGCCGCACGAAAAAGGCTTCCATGTCAGCTGGGACCAGCTGCACCGCGACGCGCGCGCCCTGGCATGGCGCATGGACGGCACCGAATGGCGGGCCGTGGTCGCCGTGACTCGCGGCGGGCTTGTCCCCGCGATGATCGTCGCCCGGGAACTGGACATCCGGACCATCGACACGATCTCGATCCGTTCCTACAAGGGCGTCGGCACGGAAGCGGGCCAGGGCCAGCTGGAGGTCCTCAAGCGCCCCGACCACGAACTGATGGGCGACGGCGAGGGCATCCTGGTCGTGGACGACCTGGTTGATTCGGGACGCACGCTGGAACTGATCCGCGAGATGTATCCCAAGGCGCACCTGGCCACCGTCTATGCCAAGCCCAAGGGCAAGCCGATGGTCGCCAGCTATGTGACCGAGGTCAGCCAGGACACCTGGATCTTCTTCCCATGGGACATGGCATTGCAGTACGTGCAACCTTTCCGCGGCGAAGACTGAAACGATATCAGGGGCTTGGCGAACCCCTGACATTTCTGTCACCGACAGGGCGGGAACCTGACGTGATGCCGGTGCATTAAGCACCCAATGGCGGGCTGCCCAAGCAACCCGCAAGGCACACACAGGAGACCAAAGACATGCGTAAGCTGCTTTTGACCACCACCCTTGCTCTGCCTCTGACCCTTGGCGCGGCATTCGCGCAGGATACGGCGCCTGCCGCTGATCCCGCGATGGAGCCCGCCGAGACCGCCCCCATGACCGACTCCGGAACTGGCGACATGGCGACGGGTGACATGGCCACGGACGATATGGCCACTGAAGACGCCGATGAAGCCGCCGCTGCCGCATCCGCTGCAGAAAAGGTCGAGGTTCAGCAGGCTGAAAACGAATGGCGCATCGACTGGATCACCGGCGCAAGCGTGACGTCGCCTGATGGCACCGATATCGGCTCGATCAGCGACCTGATCGTCGATGGAGACACCGGCGAGATGAAGGCCGCGATCATCGGCGTGGGTGGTTTCCTCGGCATCGGCCAGAAGCAGATCGCCCTGCCGTGGGCTGACCTGACCATCAATTCGGACGCGCAAGAGATCACCAGTGATCTGACTCGCGAAGAGGCCGAAGCCGCACCCGAATACGTGTTCCGCGATCAGGAAGCACCGGCCGGCGACATGATGAGCGACCCGGCCGCTGACCCGGCAGCGGCTCCTGCTGCGGACCCGATGGCGACCGGCACCGCGACCCCGCCTGCCGACACAATGGCGACCGAACCTGCAGGTGACATGGCGGCCGAACCCGCCGACGGTATGGCTGAACCCGCCGACACGATGGCGACCGAGCCGGCGGACACGATGGCAACGGAACCGGCAGACGGTACGACGACCGAGCCCGCACCCGCCAACTGAGTTGCGATCCTGACTAAAGAACGGCGGCCCTTTGGCCGCCGTTTTTCGTTGCACTCAGCTGTTTCCGCGGACGAACCGCGACGCGCCTTCTGCGGCGCGTTGCAGGGCACGGCTTTTGTTGACCGTTTCCTCGAACTCCGCTTCGGGGTCGCTGTCGTAGACGACGCCCCCGCCAGCCTGAATATACAGCGCCTTGTCCTTGACCACGCCGGTGCGCAACGCGATGCACATGTCCATCTCGCCATTGGCCGCGAAATAGCCGACTGCCCCGCCATAGACGCCCCGCTTTTCAGGCTCCAGCTCGTCGATGATCTGCATCGCGCGGACCTTGGGCGCGCCCGACACCGTCCCGGCAGGCAGGCCCGCCAACAGCGCGGACAGCGCGTCCTCGCCCTCCCGCAGCTCTCCGACCACGTTGGACACGATGTGCATGACATGGCTATAGCGTTCGATCACAAACTGCTCGGTCGGGCGGACGGTGCCGGGCCTAGCGACGCGACCCACGTCGTTGCGGCCCAGATCCAGCAGCATCAGGTGTTCGGCCAATTCCTTCTGGTCGGACAGAAGATCGGCCTCCAGCGCACGATCCTCCGCCTCGTCCGCGCCGCGGGGCCGCGTTCCGGCGATGGGGCGGATCGTCACCTCTCCGTCGCGCAGGCGGACCAGGATCTCGGGGCTTGCACCGACGATCTGGAAACCGCCCATGTTCAGGAAGAACATGAAGGGCGACGGGTTGGTCCGCCGCAGGCTGCGGTAAAGTGCGAAGGGCGGCAACGGAAAGTCCATCCGCCACCGCTGGCTGGGAACGACCTGAAAGATGTCGCCCGCGCGAATGTAATCCTTGGCGGTCTCAATCGCGGCCAGATAATCGGGTTTGGCGAAATTGGACACCGGCGCGCCGATCTGCGTGTCGTCGCCCATCACCCGCGGCTCTGACGGCTGCCGATCAAGCGAGCGCAGCGCATCCATGACCCGTTCCGCCGCCCGCGCATAGGCCGCGCGCGCATTGTCGGTACCGTCATGCCAAGCCGGGGCGCACAGGGTCACCTCTCCCTTCACGCCGTCCAGCACGGCCACAACCGACGGGCGCATCATCATCGCGTCCGGCAGGTCCAGCGGATCGGGATTCACATCCGGCAGATCCTCGACCAGCCGGATCATGTCATAGCCCAGATAGCCGAACAGGCCCGCCGCGACCGGCGGCACGCCCTCGGGCATCGCGTCGATCCGGCTTTCCGCAATCAGGGCCCGAAGGCTGTCCAGCGCCGGGCGGGTATCATCCTCGAAGTCCTGAGAGAACCGCGCCTGCCGGTTGATCCGCGCCTGACCGTCGCGGCATTCCCAAACCAGGTCTGGCTTCATGCCGACGATCGAATAGCGGCCACGCAGTTCTCCGCCCGTGACCGATTCCAGCATGAAGCTCTGCGGTGCGGCCTCGGCCAGCTTCAGCATCAGGCTGACCGGGGTGTCCAGGTCCGCGGCCAGCCGGATGGTCACCAGTTGGTTGCGGCCTGCGACCCATTCGGCCTCGAACTGCGGAAATTCCGGCGTCAGCTGCATCACTGGACCTGGGCGTTGATGGCGTTGATCGCGGACTGGTTCAATTCGACCGCGGACTGGCGCTGCGCATAGCGGGCGTAATAGTCGAACAGGTCGACCTGCAGCGACTGATCCAGACGCGACCGCACCCCGTCCAGCACCTGCGCGGCATCGGGCTGGGACAGGTCGGCATCGTTGATCTGGTCAAGCCGCACGACGAACACCCGGTCGCCCGCATCGACGACCTCGGCCTGACCGGGTTCGGTCACGGCAAAGGCCTGCGACAGCAGCTGCGGGGGCAGTCCGTCCATCCAGTCGCTGCGCGCCAGGCCGGTTTCGGTCGTCCAGGCGGAGGCGTCGTCGGCCTGCGCCTCGCCCGGGGTCGCCTCGGTCTGGGCGACCTCGGCCAGGCTCAGATCGGCGGCCAGTTCCAGCAGCTGGCGCTGGACCTCGGCGCGGCGCCAATCGGCCAGAACCTCGTCGCGGACCTCTTCGAAGGGGCGCAGGGTCGGGGGCACGATCTCGTCCAGGCGCATCGCGAAGACGCCGCCATCCGCCAGTTCGGCCAGTTCGGGGAAATCGGTGCTTTCCATCTGGGCGGCACGTTCGCGGAACGCCTCGTATCCGGCGATGCTGCCCTCGGCCGGCACCGCGTCGGCGGTCCAGTCGATCTGGCCCAGTTCCAGCTCGGTATCCTCGGCCAGCTCCTCCAGCGTCGCGCCGCTTGCCAGCGCGTCCTCCAGATCCGCGATGCGGTCCTGGATCTGGCGCGCGGCCGCGGACAGCGCCGCCTCTCCGCGCAGGCCTTCGCGCGCTTCCTCGAAGGGAATGTCGACGGGGTCCAGGATCGCGTTCACCGAAAACAGCGCAGGGCCCAGATCGGTCTGCAGCGGGCCCACGACCCCCGGCTGGTCCAGCGCGAACACGGCCTCGGCCGCTGAACCCAGCTGCGCCTCGGTCACCTCGCCCAGATCAACGTCGTCCAGCGTCAGCCCGCGCTGCAGGACGAAGGATTCGAACGGCGCGGTGTTGGCGTCGATCTGCTCGCGGGCGGCCTGCGCCTGTGCCTCGTCGGGAAAGACCAGGCGGCTGACCATCCGGCGCGCGGGGCGCTGGAACTGGTCGATGTTCAGCTGATAGGTATCGCGCAGCGCGGCCTCGTCCAGCTGCACCTCGGAGGACAGCATGTCGGGCGTCACCCAGGCATAGGTGATCGCGCGCGTCTCGGGCGCGGTGAAGCGGTCGCCATTGGCCGCATGCCAGGCACGCAGCGTCGCGTCGTCGGGCTCGGCCACGGGGGCGGGCAACTCGTCCTCGGTCAGTTCGCGCCAGCTGAAATCGCGCGTCTCCAGCAGCCAGCGCGCGGTCTGGTCGACCATCGGCGCCGGCGCGGTCACGCCGCCCACGACGGCGCGCTGCAAAAGCAGGCGCGCCTCGTCGTCGCGCACGGTCGCCTCGAAATCGGCCTCGGTCAGGTTCTCGCGGCGCAGCACCTCGGCATAGGCGGCACGGTCGAACGACCCGTTCGGGCCCTGGAACGCACCCGCCTGCATGATCGTCTGCGCAACCTGCGCATCGCCCACCGACACGCCGATGGCGCGCGCCTGTTCCGCCAGCGCGGCCGCCGCGATCAGGTTGGCCTGCACCGACTGCGCCAGCCCCATCTGCTGCGCCTGCTGCATGGTGATCTGCTGGCCGGTCTGCTGGGAAAAGGCGCTCATTTCCGATTGCAGGGCGCGGGCATAGTCGTCGGCCGTGATCTTGGTGTCGCCGACCGATCCGATCTCGGTCGTGCCGCCCGAAAAGCTGGTGATGCCAAAGCCTCCCAGCCCCAGCACCATCAGACCCATCAGGATCCAGACGATGGTCGATTTGCCCTTGGTACGCAGCTGTGACATGGCGCGGCCTTCCTCGTGGTCGTGTCCCGCCCGTCTTTAGGGCGCGGGCGGGTCAGCCACAAGTGGATCAGGCCGAAAGGCCGGCCAGCCGGTCCGCCAGCGCCGCGATTCCGGCCGCGTCGACATTGGCGAACGCAATGCGCAGGTGGCGCGGGCCCGTGGCGTCGCCCTCGGGCGTGAACATCGTTCCGGGCAGCGCCAGGACGCCTGCGTCCCGAACCATCCGCCGCGCCAGGTCGGCCGAGCCTTCGGCGAACGGGTGTTCGACCCATGCGAAATACGCCCCCGCGCTTTTCAACCGCCAGCCGGGCAAGGCGCCAAGGGCGGCCGCGGCGGCGGCGCGGCGCGCCAGGATCTCGGCCCGCTCTCCGGCCAGCCAGTCCTGCAGATGCTCCATCCCCCAGACCGCGCCGATCTGACCCAGTTGCGACGGAGAGATGGCCACGGTGTCCAGGAACTTCTCGACCTGCTGCAGCCGCTCGATGCCGGCGACGATGGCGCCGACGCGATGCCCGGTCAGGCGATAGGCCTTGGAAAAGCTGTATAGCTGGATCAGCGTCCCGTCCCAGTCAGGCCGGGTCAGCAGATCGTGCGGTGCCCCGTCGCGGCTGTCGAAATCGCGATAGGTCTCGTCCACCACCAGCGCGATCCCGTGCGCCTGCGCCAGATCGAAGAACCGCCCCACAAGATCGGCCGGGTATTCCGCGCCCGACGGATTGTTCGGCGTGACCAGCACGATCGCCCGCGTGCCGGGCGTGATCAACGCCGCCGCGTGATCGGGGTCGGGCAGCATGTCGGCCCCGCAGGGCAGCGGGACCGTGGCGACGCCCGCCATGTCCAGCCACATCTTGTGATTGAAGTACCAAGGCGTCGGCACGATCACCTGATCGCCCTGCCCGGCCAGCGTCGCCATGACCGCGCAGAACGCCTGGTTGCACCCTTGGGTGATCGCGACGTTGGTCCCCGTCAGAGCACCACCATAGGCGGCGGAAAACTGCGCCGCCACGGCATCGCGCAGATCGCTGTTGCCCAGGACGGGGCCGTACAGATGCGCCTCGGGTCGGTGCAGGGCCGCCTCGGCGATGGCCCGGCGCAGCCCTTCGGGCGGCGGATCGACGGGGGCGGCTTGGCTGACATTGATCAGGGGTCGGTCGGCGGGGAAGCTGACGCCGCTCAGCCAGCGGCGCGCCTCCATCACCGGGGGGGCAAAGGTCGCGGCAAGGGCGGGGTTCAGCGGGCGCATGTCAGTCTCGTTCCATTCTGCGAAGGTCGGTCAGGTCCGGTGGCAGCGACAGGTCCAGCGCCGGCGCGGGCATCGCGGGCGCCCGGTCCAGCGGCACATCGTCCGACGGCGCGATCCGCGGCAATCCGTCCTGCGCCGCGCGGATCGCGGGCTGGGGCGCGGGGCCGGTCACCGTCACCGGCGTATCGTCGCGCAGGGTCAGGCCGGGCGCATCGGCGGCCATGTCGGGCGCGGGTTGCGCGGGCATCCGGTCCGTGGGCTGCAGGCTGGGGCGCATCGTGTCATTCGTCACGGGGGCCGGTTCATCCTGGGGTGCGGGCACCGCGGCGGGCGTGGCCGCATCGCGCAGGCTGGCCGCACTGGGCGCGGGCAAGGTCGGCGAGACGTCGCCCCCGCGTCCGAATTCGGACCCGATCGGCATGCCGATCGACAGCGCGTCGCGCCCCGGCGGCGCCAGCGGCACCGCCAGCGACAGCCCGGCCAGCGCCAGGGCCCCAACCAGCCCGCCCGTCGCCGCCCCCGCCAGAAATCCCCGTGCCATCCCTGCCCCGTCCGTGCTGTGCGTCCGCCCGGTCTTGACCCCCGGTGGCGCTTTGGCCCATCTATAGCGGACGCTTTTTCCGGGGGAAACCGCCCCCCTTCTTCTGGCCGCAAGGTGCATCGATGATCCTTCTGATCGACAATTACGACAGCTTCACCTGGAACCTTGTCCATTACATTGGCGAGGCCGGGGCCGAGGTCGTCGTGCGCCGCAACGACCAGATCACCGTGGACGAGGCTCTGGCGATGGCGCCGGACGGGATCGTGATCTCTCCGGGTCCGTGCGATCCGGCGCAGGCCGGGATCTGCCTGGACCTGATCCGCGCGGCTGCGGACCACGCCGTGCCGCTGTTCGGGGTGTGCCTGGGCCACCAGGCGATCGGAGAGGCGTTCGGCGGTCGCGTTGTGCGCGCCAACCGCATCCTACATGGCAAGGTCGACGCGATCAGCCATGACGGCACAGGCGTCTTTTCGGGGCTGCAATCGCCGCTGAACGCCACCCGCTATCATTCGCTGACCGTCGAACCCGAGACCCTGCCGAACTGCCTGCGCGTCACCGCGACGTCGGACGACGGCACGATCATGGGCCTGATCCATTCCGACCTGCCGATCGAGGGCGTCCAGTTCCACCCCGAATCCATCGCCTCGCAGTTCGGACACGAGATGATCCGCAACTTCCTGGACCGCTGCACCGTCCGCAAGGACGCCGCATGACGGACATCCGACCCCTGATCGGCCTTGCCGCCGAACGCCCCCTGACGGGATCCGAGGCCGAGGCCGCCTTCTCTGCGCTGTTCGACGGTGCGGCGACCCCCGCCCAGATCGGCGGCCTGCTGATGGCCTTGCGCGTGCGCGGCGAAACCGTGGACGAGATCGCAGCCGCCGCCCGCGCCATGCGCGCCCGCATGAACCGCGTCACCGCCCCCGATGGCGCGATGGACATCGTGGGCACCGGCGGCGACGGCAAGGGGACGCTGAACATCTCGACCGCGACGGCCTTTGTCGTGGCGGGGGCCGGCGTGCCCGTGGCCAAGCACGGCAACCGCAACCTGTCGTCGAAATCCGGGGCGGCCGATGCGCTGACCCAGATGGGCATCAACGTGCTGGGCGGCCCCGCCGTGGCGCAGCGCGCGCTGGACCAGGCGGGCATCTGCTTCATGATGGCGCCGATGCACCATCCGGCGATGCGCCATGTCGGCCCGCCCCGGACCGAACTGGGCACGCGCACCGTCTTCAACCTTTTGGGACCGTTGACCAATCCGGCCGGGGTTCGCCGCCAGCTGACCGGCGCGTTCAGTGCCGACTGGCTGCGCCCCATGGCCGAGGTGCTGCGCGACCTGGGGTCGACATCGGCCTGGCTGGTGCATGGCGGCGACGGCACGGACGAGCTGTCGATCGCCGAGGACAGCCACGTGGCCGCGCTGCAGGACGGCCAGATCACCGAATTCACCATCGCCCCCGAGGATGCGGGCCTTTCCCGCCATCCCTTCGCCGCGATCGTGGGCGGAGAGCCGTCGCACAATGCCGCAGCCTTCCGGGCCCTGCTGGACGGCGAACGGGGCGCCTATCGCGACGCGGTCCTGCTGAACGCGGCCGCTGCGCTGCTGATCGCGGGGCGGGTTTCCGACCTGCGCGACGGAGCCCGGATGGCCGCCGAATCGCTGGACAGCGGCGCGGCAAAGGCGCGGCTGGTGGCGCTGGCGCAGGTCACCGGCGCACCCGAATCATGACGCCCCCGTCGGACTGGGCGCATCTGCCGTTCTTTCGGGACGACTGGCCGGCGATCCGCGACCGGCTGGCGGACACGGCGTTCCTGCCCGGGCCTGATCGGATCTTCGCGGCCCTGCAGGCGACATCGCCGCGGGATGTGCGCGTCGTGATCCTGGGTCAGGATCCCTATCCGACACCGGGCCATGCGAACGGGTTGGCATTCTCGGTTACGCCCGACACGCCGCTGCCCCGGTCGCTGCGCAATATCTTTGCCGAGCTGCGCGACGATCTGGGCGATGCGCCCGCCACGGGTGATCTGTCGCATTGGGCGCGTCAGGGCGTGCTGCTGCTGAACACCGCACTGTCGGTCGTGCCCGGACAGGCAGGAGCCCATGCGGGCTTGGGCTGGGAAAGGCTGGCCCGACAGGCCGTTGCCGAGGCGCAGGCGCACGGTCCGCTGGCCTTCGTGCTGTGGGGCAATCACGCGCGGAAAGCGGTGGCGGGCCTGCCGCGCGCGCAGGATCTGGTGATCGCCACGGCCCATCCCTCGCCCCTGTCGGCCCGGCGCGGGTTCTTTGGATCGCGGCCCTTCAGCCGCATCAACGACTGGCTGACGGACCAGGGGCGTGCGGCCATCGACTGGACCGGCTGACCGCCGCGCCCCCTTTCCCCGCCCGCGCGGTGGGGATAGAACGGGGGCATGGATATTCTGGACAAGATCAAGGCCTACAAGCTGGAAGAGATCGCCGCCGCCAAGGCCGCGCGTCCGCTGGCCGACCTCGACGCGCAGGCCCGTGCGGCCGACGCCCCCCGCGGCTTTGCCCGCGCGCTGGACCGGGCCGCAGCCGGCGGCCCCGCCCTGATCGCCGAGATCAAGAAGGCCAGCCCGTCCAAGGGCCTGATCCGGCCCGATTTCGATCCGCCGTCGCTGGCCCGTGCCTATCAGGCGGGCGGCGCGGCCTGCCTGTCGGTGCTGACCGACGGCCCCAGCTTTCAGGGCGCGCCCGCGTTCCTGACGGCCGCACGCGCCGCCTGCGACCTGCCGGCGCTGCGCAAGGATTTCCTCTACGACACCTATCAGGTGACAGAGGCCAGGGCCTGGGGCGCGGATTGCATCCTGATCATCATGGCCTCGGTCGACGACGCCCAGGCCCGCGACCTGGAGGATGCGGCGATGGGCTGGGGCATGGACGTCCTGATCGAGGTGCATGACGCGCCCGAACTGGACCGCGCCCTGCGCCTGAAATCACCGTTGATCGGCGTGAACAACCGCAATCTCAAGACCTTCGAGGTCACACTTGACGTAACGCGCGACCTTGCACCGCGCATCCCGGACGACCGCCAGCTGGTCTGCGAAAGCGGGCTGTTCACCCCGGCGGACCTGGGCGCGATGATGCAGACCGGCGCGCGGCGCTTCCTGATCGGCGAAAGCCTGATGCGTCAGGCCGACGTGACCGCCGCCACCCGCGCCATCCTGGACGTCGCAGCATGACCCTGACGCATTTCGACGCCGCCGGTCAGGCGCATATGGTCGACATCTCGGCCAAGTCCGAAACCGCGCGCGAAGCTGTGGCCACGGGCTGCGTTATCATGACACCCGAGACGTTGACCCTCGCGCAGGGGGGTGTGGCCAAGGGCGACGTGCTGGGCGTGGCGCGCCTGGCGGGCATCATGGGCGCAAAGCGCACCGCCGATCTGATCCCGCTGTGCCATCCGCTGGCGCTGGCCAAGGTCGCGGTCGACCTTGTGGCCGATCCAGACCTGCCCGGTATCCGCGTTACCGCGACCGTCCGCACCACCGGCCGCACCGGGGTCGAGATGGAGGCGCTGACCGCCGTCACGACCGCTTGCCTGACCGTATACGACATGCTGAAGGCGGCGCAGAAGTCGATGGAAATTCAGGACATCCGCCTGCTGCGCAAGGATGGCGGCAAGTCCGGCCCCTACGAGGCGCCGCGATGATCTCGGTCGCCGAGGCCCTTGAACGCGTTCTGGCCCTTTCCAACCCGCCGCGCCCCGAGATTGTGTCCCTGGCCGACGCCCATGGCCGCGCCCTGCTGCAGCCCGCCGTGTCCCGGCTGACCCAGCCACCCTTCGACGCGTCCGCGATGGACGGCTATGCGACGCGGGCGGCCGATCTGGACGACGCCCTGACCGTGATCGGCACCAGCGCGGCAGGCCATCCGTGGGTCGGCACTGCCCGCCCAGGCACCGCCATCCGCATCTTCACCGGTGCACCGGTGCCGCAAGGCTTTGACCATGTCGAACTGCAGGAGAACGTGGACCGCGACGGCGACGTGATCCGCGTTGTGACCCGATCCGGGGGCAGCAACATCCGGGCGCGCGGCAACGACTTTGCGCAAGGCGATACCGTCGCGCCGGGGATCATCTTGGGCGCCGCTCATATCGGTCTGCTGGCCGCGATGAACGTGGATAAGATCACGGTCGCCGCGCGCCCCCGCGTCGCCATCCTGGCGGGCGGCGATGAATTGGTTCCCCCCGGCACGGACCCTGCGGAGGGTCAGATCATCAGCTCGAACGACCTGGCCATTGCGGCCATGGTCCGTGATGCTGGCGGTGAGCCGCATATCCTGCCGATCGCGCGCGACACCGAGGACAGCCTGCGTGCCAGTTTTCGCGCGGCGGCGGACGCGGATCTGCTGGTCACCATCGGCGGCGCATCAGTCGGCGACCATGACCTGATCGGCAAGATGGCGCAGGAACATGGTATCGAACAGGCCTTCTACAAGGTCGCGCTGCGTCCCGGAAAGCCGCTGATGGCGGGCCGGATGGCGGAAGGCGCCATGCTGGGCCTGCCGGGAAATCCCGTTTCGGCAATGGTTTGCGCAGTTCTGTTCATGCAGCCGCTGATCCGCGCGATGCAGGGGCTTCCGGCGGATACGCCATTGCGCAAGGCGCGGCTGGCCCGTGACCTGCCGGCTGAAGGACCCCGCCAGCATTACCTGCGGGCGACATTGGCTGCGGGCGAGGACCTGCCCCTGATCGCGCCTTTTGCGGATCAGGATTCGGCACGGCTGGCGCTGATGGCGCAGGCGAATGCGCTGCTGGTTCGTCCGCCGCATGATCCGGCCAGATCGGCGGGCGATCTGGTCGATTACATTCCCCTTGCCGCTAGTTAACTGTTTTTTCACCCTTTCACGGTCAACTGATTGACGCGATTCTGTGGATAAGCTAGAACAGACGCGGAACACGAAGAAAAGGGCGGGCCATGTTGACGAAAAAGCAGATCCAACTGCTTGAGTTCATCCAGAGGCGGATGGCGCGGGACGGCGTGCCGCCTTCCTTCGACGAGATGAAGGACGCTTTGGACCTGCGGTCCAAGTCCGGCATCCACAGGCTTGTGACCGCGCTGGAAGAACGAGGCTTCATCCGGCGCCTGCCGCACCGCGCCCGCGCGCTCGAGGTGCTTCGCCTGCCCGACGCCCTGTCCCACCTGACCGACGCCGCCCCGGAGGAGACGCGTCCGGCCTTTACGCCGCGCGTCATCTCGAACACGCGCCCCGCTCGATCGCGCGGCGCGATGACGGTCGTCGACAGCCCTGCGGTTCAGTTGCCCCTGATGGGCCGTATCGCCGCCGGCGTGCCGATCGAGGCGATTTCCGAAGTGTCGCACCATGTGGCAGTGCCGGGAACGATGCTGTCGGGCCGTGAACATCACTACGCGCTTGAGGTGACCGGCGATTCGATGATCGAGGCCGGCATCAACGATGGCGACGTCGTGGTAATCCGCGAACAGGACACCGCAGAGACGGGCGACATCATCGTGGCCTTGGTGGACAATCAAGAAGCCACCCTGAAGCGCTATCGCCGCAAAGGATCGATGATCGCGCTGGAGGCCGCCAACCCGGCCTACGAGACGCGGCTTCTTCCCGAGGACCGCGTGCGCATCCAGGGCCGGCTGGTCGGACTGATCCGCAGCTATTGACTCGCTTGCCGGGGCTGTGCCCCGGCATATCCTCAGGCGATCAGAAAGCCGGGTCCGGCGCGGGACAGCAGTTCCTCCGCCAGATCCGTGCCCATGGCCGCGCCATCCGATGTCAGACCATCACGGACACCGGCCACGACCTCGCTGCCATCCGGGCGCAGGATTTCACCACGCAGCGTCATGCGGTCACCATCCAGCGTGGCAAGCCCCGCGATGGGCGTCTGGCAGGACCCGTCCAAGCGGCGCAGGAAGGCACGCTCTGCCTCAATCCGCAGCGCCGTCAGCGGATCGTTGATCGACGACAGCAGCATCGCACAGCCCTGATCGTCGGCACGGCGCTCGATGCCGATGGCGCCCTGTGCGACAGCGGGCAGCATCTCGTCCGGATCGATGGCGCTTTGAGCGACATGACGCATGTCCAGCCGCGACAGGCCCGCCATTGCCAGGAAGGTCGCCACGGCAACCCCGTCCGCAAGCTTCTGCAGGCGCGTCTGCACATTCCCCCGAAATTCCACCAACTGCAGATCGGGACGACGGTGTGCCAATTGGGCGCGCCGGCGCAGGCTGGAGGAACCAACAACCGCCCCCTGGGGCAGCGCGGTGATCGAGGCCACGTGCGGGCTGACAAAGGCGTCCCGGACATCCTCCCGCGGCAGAAGGCAGTCGATGATCAAGCCGTCCGGTTGCAGCGTGGGCATGTCCTTCATCGAATGCACGGCGATGTCGATCGCGCCCTCGGTCAGGGCCTCCTCGATCTCGCGGGTGAACAGGCCCTTGCCGCCGATCTGCGACAGGGGGCGGTCCAGGACGCGGTCGCCGGTTGTCTTGATCGGAATGATCTGGAACGCGTCCTGCGGCAGGCCATGCGCAGCCATCAGGCGATCGCGCGTCTCATGGGCCTGCGCCAAGGCCAGGACCGATCCGCGCGTGCCGATCCGAAGCGGTCGGGTGGGAGTGGGCATCTGTGTCATGCGCCACGGCATAGCCGCCGGGGCTGCGCTTGACAACGCCTGTCGCCTGACCTTCAAGGGGCGCAGGAGGCCCCATGACCAAACTTCTGCTGCGCGCCCTGGCCGGCGAGACCCTGCCCACCCCGCCGATCTGGATGATGCGTCAAGCCGGGCGCTATCTGCCGGAATACCGTGCGACGCGCGCGCAGGCGGGCGATTTCCTGTCGCTCTGCTACAATCCCGACCTTGCCGCCGAGGTCACGCTGCAGCCGATCCGCCGCTTTGGCTTTGATGCCGCGATCCTTTTTGCCGACATCCTGCTGATCCCCCAGGCCCTTGGCGCCGACCTGTGGTTCGTCACCGGAGAAGGACCGCGGCTATCCACCGTCACCAGCGCGTCAGATTTGGCGCGGCTGAAACCGGCGGATCAGGTCGATGCGCAGCTGGCACCCGTCTATGAGACGCTGCGGATCCTGTCACGCGAACTGCCGCGGGAAACCGCCCTGATCGGCTTTGCCGGCGCGCCATGGACGGTCGCAACTTATATGGTCGCGGGCCGCGGCACCAAGGATCAAGGTCCTGCGCATCTGCTGAAGGATCAGGACCGCGCGACATTCGCCGCGTTGATCGACCTGATCACGGATGCCACGATCCATTACCTGTCACGCCAGATCGAGGCCGGGGCCGAAGTCGTCAAGCTGTTCGACAGCTGGGCCGGCAGCCTGAAGGGCCAGGATTTCGACGACTTCGCGATCGCTCCGGCCAAGCGGATCATCGCCGCGCTGAAGGCGCGTCATCCCGGCGTGCCTGTCATCGCATTCCCCCGTGAGGCGGGCGAGCGTTATGTCGGCTTTCGGGCGGCGGTCGGRGCCGACTGCGTCGCGCTGGACAATTCGGTGTCGACCGATTGGGCCGCCCGCCACGTCCAGACCGAGGGCTGCGTCCAAGGCAACATGGACCCGCGGCACATGGTCACGGGCGGGCCCGAACTTGTCGCCGAGGCGCAGCGGATCACCCGCGCCCTGCGCAGCGGTCCGCATGTCTTCAACCTGGGTCACGGGATCACCCCTGACGCAGATCCCGACAACGTCGCCCGGATGATCGAGGCGGTGCGCAGCGCCTAGCGCGCCACCGCCTTGGGATAGCCGTTCGCCCGCAGGTCGTTCAGCGCGGCGATCAGGGCCTGCCGGTCGGTAAAGGGTCCCGCCATGATCAGCCGCAGCGGTTTCGTCCCATCCGTTGTCCGCCCCTGCCCCGTCGGATAGCCGCGCGCGGCCAGCGCCCGCAGCACGATCATCGCGTTCCCCTCGTCGCCATAGGAACCGACCTGAACATACCGCGCCGATGCCGGGATCATCTCTGGTCCCGGCACAGCCATAGGCTTGGGCGCAGCGGCGACGGGCGCCGCAGGGGTCGGTGAGGCCGCACGACGGGCGGTGGCGCGCGGGGTCGCGGCAACGGTCGGCCGCGCCGCGGGGGCCGTCCTGACGGCTGCCGGCTCTGGCCGTGGCGGTGCCGGGGTCACTCCCGTGGTCAACGACGCCGTCGCGGTGGCCGCGCGCATGCCTGGGCACAACCCCAAGGTAGAGCCCTGCGCGGATGCCGACGGGTCCGGCTTGTAGCCAAGACGCGCGCACAGCTCCGGGCTGCCCGAAAGGCCGGTGGCCTCGCGCAGCGTCGGCGCCATGGTCAGGGCATCCTGCAGCGCGGTGTGGATCGGATCGGGCACCCGCGACGCGGCCGGTTCCGCGCGGGTTTCGGCCGGGGCCGGGTCCGCGGTCCATTCGCCGGGGCGCAGGTCGCGCGACAGCTGTTCCAGCAGCATGGTTTCGACATCGGGCGGCGGTGCCTGGGTCAGTGGCAGCGCCCGTTCCGTCAGCGGGTCCGTGCGCCGGACGTCCAGGCTGGGGGGAAAGCCGCACAGCGTCTGCCCCTGCCCATCCTGACGCGCGGTCCAGTCGGGGCCGCTGCGGGTGAAGACGCAGCCGTTGCCGTCGATATACTGCGTCCCCGCGAAATCGGCGGGGGGCGGTGGCGTCGGAGCGGCCTGCGCCGCCCCGCCCAGCAAAAGCATCGCCAAGACCCGCAAGTGCCCGATCATCTGCCATCCATTCCG
This sequence comes from Paracoccus sp. 08, assembly GCF_024105395.1. Lineage (NCBI taxonomy): Bacteria > Pseudomonadati > Pseudomonadota > Alphaproteobacteria > Rhodobacterales > Paracoccaceae > Paracoccus > Paracoccus sp. 08. The sequence goes on from NZ_WEKR01000072.1 coordinate 104,086, forward strand.
TTGTCCTGCCCCAGACCTAGCGCAGAACCGTGAAACGGCGGTTAACGGGCGGCCTTATTTCGTGCCGAACATCCGGTCGCCGGCATCTCCCAGGCCCGGGACGATATAGCCGTGATCGTCCAGTCGTTCGTCTAGCGCCGCCGTGAAGATCGGCACGTCCGGATGCGCCTCGCGCATGCGTTCGACGCCTTCGGGCGCAGCCAACAGGCACAGGAAGCGCATGTTCTTGGCGCCGCGCTCCTTCAGCATGTCGATGGCCGCGACCGACGAATTGCCCGTGGCCAGCATCGGGTCCACCACGATGGTCATCCGCGCGTCCAGCTCGCGCGGCACCTTGCAGTAGTATTCGACCGGCTTCAGCGTCTCGGGGTCGCGATAGAGGCCGACGAAGCCCACGCGCGCGCCGGGGATTAGCTCCAGGATGCCGTCCATCAGCCCGTTTCCGGCCCGCAGGATCGAGATCAGGGCCAGCTTCTTGCCCTCCAGCGTTGGGGCCTCCATCTCGCACATGGGCGTCTCGATGTGCATGGTGGTCAGCTCCAGCTCTCGCGTGACCTCATAGGCCAGAAGCAGGCTGATCTCGCGCAGAAGGCGGCGGAAACCGGCGGTGGACACCTCTTTCTGGCGCATGATCGACAGCTTGTGCTGAACCAGCGGGTGGTCGACGACGGTCAGGTGTTGCATCAGGCGAATTCCTTTTTCAGGCGGTCACGGGTGGACGCATCGCAGAACGCGGCGTCGGCAGCCCACTGGTTGATCTGTCGGAACTCGGTATCGCCCCAGCCAAAGGTCGACGCAAGCCGATCGTATTCATGGCGCATCGTCGTGTGGAAGAACGGCGGATCGTCGGTGGACACGGTGACCCGCACCCCGGCATCGGCCAGCCGCGCGATGGGATGGGCGCCCCATGACGGATAGACCCCAAGTGCGATGTTCGATCCCGGACACACCTCCAGCGTCACGCCGCGCTCGACCAGGTCGCGCACCAGCGCAGGGTCGTCGATCGCCTGCACGCCATGCCCGATGCGGGTGCAGCCCAGGTCCAGCGCCTGCCGGACGCTGTCGGGGCCGCCCCATTCGCCTGCATGGCAGGTCAGGCCCAACCCGGCCTCTGCCGCGCAGTCAAAGCTCCAAGCGTAATCGGTGGCCCGGCCGACCTGTTCGGCCCCGCCCATGCCAAAGCCGGTGATCCAGCCGCCCGCGGTCTCGGCAGCACAGCGCGCGGTTTTGCGCGCACGATCCGCGCCGAAGTGACGGATCGCGGTGACGACGCCGCGGCTGTCGATGCCGTCCGCCCGGGCGCGGTCCGCAACCTCGGTCATCGCGGCCAGATGATCGCGCCAGGCCGACAGGTCCGCACCGCCGCAGAATTCCGGCGAGACGAACAGTTCCGCATAGACCACGCCCTCCTCGGCGCAGCGGTCCAGCACCTCGGCCAGCAGGCGGGCATAGTCGCGCGGGCCGTTGATGACGCTGGTCGCAGCCTCATAGCAGCGCAGGAAGCCCGGAAAGTCGTCATAGGCGTAATGCCCGCGGTCGTCGAAGACGCCGGACAGGTCGGCGTGTTTTTCCTGAGCCAGGCCGCGGATGAAATCGGGTGGCGCGGCACCCTCCAGATGCAGGTGCAGTTCGATCTTCTTCATAGGAATGATGTCCCGTGTCGGGGGGCGGGCAGCCCCAGATGCGCAAGGATCGAGGCGCCGATATCGGCAAAGCCCACCTGCCCCACGCCGCGCACGCCCGCGCCCCAGCCCAGCACGGGGGCGCGCTCGCGGGTGTGATCGGTGCCGGACCAGGACGGGTCATTGCCGTGATCGGCGGTGAAGATTGCCAGATCGCCGGGCGACAGCGTCGCCAGGAACCGGCCCGCGACGCCGTCGAACCATTCCAGTTGCGTGGCATAGCCGGGAATGTCCCGCCTGTGGCCGAAATTGGTGTCGAATTCGACGAAGTTGGCGAATGTCAGGCTGCCGGGTTCGGCCTGGGTGCCAAGCCGGACCACGTGTTCGGCCAGGGCCGCGTCATCGGTGCCCTTGTGCAGGCGGGTGATGCCGCGATGGCTGAAGATGTCGCCGATCTTGCCGATGGCATGGGTGACCCGCCCCGCACCCTGCGCGATGTCCAGGATGGTGTCGCCCGGCGGCGCGATCGCGAAATCGCGGCGGTTGCCGGTGCGACGGAACGCGCCAGGTTGGCCGACAAAGGGCCGCGCAATGACCCGGCCCACGCGCATCGCGTGCAGCATCGGTGACAGATCGCGACACAGCGCGATCAGGCGGTCGAGGCCGAACGCCTCCTCATGCGCCGCGATCTGCAGCACGCTGTCGGCCGAGGTATAGCAGATCGGCCAGCCGGTCTGCAGATGCCGGGCGCCGAAGTCGTCGATGACCTGCGTCCCCGATGCGTGGCAGTTGCCCAGGATGCCGTCGGTCCCTGCCAGCTGGCAGATCCGCGCGGTCACGTCGGCGGGAAAGGCGGGGTCGGCGTCGGGGAAATAGGTCCAGTCCCACGGCACGGGGACGCCCGCGATCTCCCAGTGGCCAGAGGGGGTGTCCTTGCCGCGCGACACCTCGGATGCCGCGCCCCACAGGCCGCGGGGTTCGGCGCCCAGACCCGGTGCATCGATACCCGAGGCCAGCCGCACCGCCGCCCCAAGCCCCAGCCCGTCCAGCACCGGCATCCGCAGCGGTCGCGCCTGCGCGATATGCCCGACGGTGTTCGCACCGGTATCGGGGCGACCGTCGTTGAAGAAGGCGTGGGCATCGGGCGCGCCGCCGATGCCCACGCTGTCCATGACGATCAGGAACGCCCGGCTCATGCGCCGATCCGGTCGCGGATCAGTGGGCCGGGCTGGCCGTCGCCCAGGACATAGGCGGCCTGCACGGCGGCGATGGCCACCTGTGCCGCCGTGTCGTCGGCGGCGTGGACCATGCCCAGGGGGCGGTCGGGGCCGACCTCCTCTCCCAGCTTGGCCAGGCGGTCCAGGCCCACGCGGTGGTCGATCGCCTCGGCCGCGCGCACGCGTCCACCGCCGAGCGCTAGGACCGCGTGGCCAAGCGCGGTCACGTCGATGCGCCCCACGCGCCCCGCGGCGGGCGCGGGGATGGGCAGGATCAACGGCGCGCGGGCCAGATGCGCCTCGGGGCGGTCCAGCAGGTCGCGTGGTCCGCCCTGGGCCGCGACCATGCGGCCGAACACCTCGGCTGCGGCGCCGCTGTCCAGCGTGTCGGCCAGACCGTCCGCGGACCGTCCCGCCAGCGTCAGGCATTCGGCCGCCAGCGCCAGCGTCAGGTCGCGCAGCGCGCCCGCCTCTCCGCGCAGGCAGCGGATCGCCTCTGCAACCTCCAGCGCATTGCCGGCGCTGCGGGCCAGCGGCTGATCCATGTCGGTGATGAAGGCAGACGTGCGGCAGCCCGCCCCGTTCGCGGTCTCGACCAGGGCCTGGGCCAGCCGGCCGGCGCTGTCGGCCTTCTTCAGGATGGCGCCCGACCCCGCCTTGACGTCCAGGACTAGCGCATCCAGCCCCGCCGCCAGCTTCTTCGACAGGATCGACGCGGTGATCAAATCGATCGATTCCACCGTCCCCGATTCGTCGCGGATCGCGTACAGGCGACGGTCCGCAGGGGCCACGTCGCCCGTGGCCGCGACGATCGCGCAGCCGACGGTGCGCACGATGCGGCGGAAGTCATCCTCAGGCTGGTCGCACAAATAGCCAGGGATCGCCTCCAGCTTGTCCAGCGTGCCACCCGTATGGCCCAGGCCGCGACCCGAGATCATCGGCACGAACACCCCGCGCGCGGCCAGAAGCGGCGCCAGCACAAGCGACACCGTATCGCCGATGCCGCCGGTCGAATGCTTGTCCACCACCGGACCCGACAGGTCCCATTGCAGGACATGCCCCGAATCGCGCATGGCGCGCGTCAGCGCCACGCGGCCCGCCGGTCCGATGCCCTTGGTCAGCACCGCCATCGCAAAGGCACCCGCCTGCGCGTCGCTGACCGACCCGTCGGCCAGCCCCTGCGCGATCAGCGCCGCGCCTGGCCCGTCCAGGCCCCGCCCGTCGCGGATCGCCGATATGACAGGACGCGGATCCGTCATGTGCGCGCCATGTGGCCCGCGTCGAACCGGCCGGGCAGCAGGTCGCCCACGGTCGTGTGCATCTGCGCGCCGTCGGTCGTGGCCAGCAGGACCGGCACCTCTGCGGATGCGAATTCCGCCAGCTTCTGGCGGCAGCCGCCGCAGGGCGGCACGGGGGTCGGGCTGTCGGCGATGACGGCGACCTCGATCAACTCCGTCTCTCCGGCGGCGACCATCGCGGCGATGGCCCCGGCCTCGGCGCAGGTGCCTTCGGGATAGGCCACGTTCTCGACGTTGCAGCCGCGATAGACGGTGCCCGACGCGCCGCGGATGGCCGCGCCGACCTTGAATTTCGAATAGGGCACATAGGCCCGTTCGCGCACGTCGCGCGCCGCATCCAGCAATGACGTCGTCATGGTTCACCCCGTTCGATCTGGCCGCCAATCTGCGCCCGCGGGCGGGGTTGTGCAAGACGCGCGCGGGCGCGCAGAACCCCGCTGTTCCCCGACGTCAGAATGGTTTAACGGTAAACCAATTCCGAAACCGGAGGGGCGAAAGATGGAAGACCGCAGGCAGGACAGCGCAAGACAGGCCGCGCTGGATTATCACGAGTTCCCGCGACCGGGCAAACTGGAGATCCGCGCGACCAAGCCGATGGCCAATGGCCGCGACCTGGCCCGCGCCTATTCCCCCGGCGTCGCCGAAGCCTGCCTGGAGATCAAGGCCGATCCCGCAACCGCCGCACGCTATACCACCAAGGGCAACCTGGTGGCCGTCATCTCGAACGGCACGGCCGTCCTGGGCCTGGGCAACATCGGCGCGCTGGCCTCCAAGCCGGTGATGGAGGGCAAGGCGGTCCTGTTCAAGAAATTCGCCAACATCGACTGCTTCGACATCGAGGTGAACGAGCCCGATCCGGTCAAGCTGGCCGAGATCGTCTGCGCGCTGGAGCCGACCTTCGGCGCGGTGAACCTGGAGGACATCAAGGCCCCCGACTGCTTCATCGTCGAACAGATCTGCCGCGAGCGGATGAACATCCCGGTCTTTCACGACGACCAGCACGGCACCGCCATCGTGGTGGGCGCGGCCGCGACCAACGCGCTGCGCATCGCCGGCAAGCGGTTCGAGGACATCAAGATCGTCTCGACCGGCGGCGGGGCGGCGGGCATCGCCTGCCTGAACATGCTGCTGAAGCTGGGCGTCAAGCGCGAGAACGTCTGGCTGTGCGACATCCACGGCCTGGTCCATGAGGGCCGCGACATCGACATGAACCCGCAGAAGGCCGCCTATGCCCAAGCCTCGGACAAGCGCAGCCTGACCGAGGTGATCGACGGTGCCGACCTGTTCCTGGGCCTGTCCGGTCCGGGCGTTCTGACGCCCGAGATGGTCGGTCGCATGGCCCCGCGCCCGATCATCTTCGCGCTGGCGAACCCCAACCCCGAGATCGACCCCGACGCGGCCCGCGCCGTGGCCCCCGACGCGATCATCGCCACCGGACGCAGCGATTTTCCGAACCAGGTCAACAACGTCCTGTGCTTCCCCTTCATCTTCCGCGGCGCGCTGGACGTCGGCGCGACCACCATCAACGACGAGATGAAGATCGCCTGCATCGAGGGCATCGCCGCCCTGGCCCGCGCGACCACCGCGGCCGAGGCCGCCGCCGCCTATCGCGGCGAGACGCTGACCTTCGGCGCCGACTATCTCATCCCCAAGCCCTTCGATCCGCGCCTGATGGGCGTCGTGTCATCCGCCGTGGCCCGCGCCGCGATGGAGACGGGTGTGGCGACCCGGCCCCTGGACGACATGGCCGCCTACAAGCAGAAGCTGGACGGGTCGGTCTTCCGATCGGCGCTGATAATGCGCCCGGTCTTCGAGGCCGCGGCCACCGCCACGCGCCGCATCGTCTTTGCCGAGGGCGAGGACGAACGTGTCCTGCGCGCCGCCAATGCCATGCTGGAGGAGACGACCGACGTCCCGATCCTGATCGGACGCCCCGACGTGATCGCCACCCGCGCCGAACGCGCGGGCCTGCCGATCCGTCCGGATGTCGACTTCGAGATCGTGAACCCCGAAAACGACCCCCGCTATCGCGACTATTGGGAGACCTATCACGGCATCATGGCGCGGCGCGGGGTCAGCCCCGACATCGCCCGTGCGATCATGCGCACGAACACCACCGCCATCGGCGCCGTCATGGTGCACCGGGCCGAGGCCGACAGCCTGATCTGCGGCACGTTCGGACAGTACAGCTGGCACCTGCAATACGTGCGCCAGATCCTGGCCCGCGACGGGCTGCACCCGGTCGGCGCACTGTCGATGATCATCCTGGAGGACGGCCCGCTGTTCATCGCGGACACCCAGTGCCACAACGACCCCACGCCCCAGCAGGTCATGGAGACGGTGATGGGCGCCGCGCGTCACGTCCGTCGGTTCGGCCTGACGCCCAAGATCGCCCTGTGCAGCCATTCGCAGTTCGGCAACACCGACAGCTACTCGGGCCGCAAGATGCGCGACGCCCTGGCGCTGCTGGACGCACGCGAGCCCGACTTCATGTATGACGGCGAGATGCATGTGGACGCGGCCCTGGACCCCGAGCTGCGCGAACGCATCTTCCCGACCTCGCGGCTGCAGGGTGTGGCGAACGTGCTGGTCTTTGCGGGCACCGACGCCGCATCGGGTGTCCGCAACGCGCTGAAGATGCGCGCGGGCGGCCTGGAGGTCGGGCCGATCCTGATGGGCATGGGCAACCGCGCCCATATCGTGACACCCTCGATCACCACGCGCGGCCTGCTGAACATGTCGGTGCTGGCCGGCACGCCGGTCACGCATTACGGCTGATTCGCCGACATTTTTGCAAATACTGCGGCGCGGCAAAGGAGGCTTTGCTGCGCCGTTCTGTTTGCAAACCCGATCGCCGGATTTCTGCTAATCAGCGCATTGTCACGCCGCTAACAAGGTTGCGCGACGCCCCCCTTCCTGCGTAACAAAACCCAGGTTCAGGGAGGGGAGTCCATGTCCTATCAAGATCTCTACGCGCGCTGGAAGGCCGATCCCGAGGCGTTCTGGATGCAGGCCGCCGATGCCATCGACTGGACCCAGCCCCCAAGTCGCGCGCATTTCGACCAGGGACCCGCCGGGGAATGGTTCGCCGACGGCATGGTGAACACCTGCTGGAACGCCATCGACCGCCATGTCGCGGCCGGTCACGGCGACCGCCTGGCGGTGATCCACGACAGCCCGATGACCGGCAGCGTCAGTCGCCTGACCTATGCCCAGCTGCAGGACCAGGTGGCCCGGCTGGCGGGTGTGCTGGCCGCGCGCGGCATCGGCAAGGGCGACCGGGTCATCATCTACATGCCGATGATCCCCGAGGCGCTGCAGGCGATGCTGGCCTGCGCCCGGATCGGGGCCATCCACTCGGTCGTCTTCGGCGGGTTCGCCGCACATGAACTGGCGGTGCGCATCGACGACGCCAAGCCCCGCGCAATCATTGCCGCAAGCTGCGGGCTGGAGCCGGGTCGCGTCGTCCCCTACAAGCCGCTGATGGACCGCGCCATCGACGAGGCCGCCCACAAACCGGACTTCACCATCGTGTTCCAGCGCCCCGAATGCGCGGCCGACATGGTGGCGGGCCGCGATCTGGACTGGCGCCAGGCGGTGGCGGATGCGCACCCTGCCGACTGCGTCCCGGTCGAGGGGAACCACCCGGCCTATATCCTCTACACCTCGGGGACGACGGGCCAGCCCAAGGGCGTCGTGCGCCATACTGCGGGGCATCTGGTCGCCCTGGCGTGGAGCGTGCCGAACATCTACGGCATTGGGCCGGGCGACGTGTTCTGGGTCGCGTCCGACGTGGGCTGGGTCGTGGGGCATAGCTATATCGTCTATGGACCGCTGATCGCGGGCGCGACGACCGTGGTGTTCGAAGGCAAGCCCGTCGGCACCCCCGACGCGGGCACGTTCTGGCGGGTGATCGCGGATCACAAGGTCAAGTCCTTCTTCACCGCGCCCACCGCCATCCGTGCGGTCAAGCGCGACGACCCGGACGGCCGGTTGGTCGGCAAGTACGACCTGTCCGGCCTGCAGGCCCTGTTCCTGGCGGGCGAGCGCGCCGACCCCGACACCGTCACCTGGGCCGAGGATCGGGTCAAGGTGCCGGTGATCGACCACTGGTGGCAGACGGAGACCGGCTGGCCCATCGCCGCGAACCCCTTCGGTGCGGGGCTGATGCCCGTGAAAAAGGGCAGCCCGACCCTGCCCATGCCCGGCTACGACGTGCAGGTCCTGGACGAGGCCGGGCACCCGGTCGCACCCGGCACCCTGGGCGCGATCGCGATCAAGCTGCCTCTGCCGCCCGGCACCCTGCCCACGCTGTGGAACGCTGAGGATCGGTTCAACCGCGCCTATCTGCAGCACTTCCCCGGCTTTTATGAGACCGGCGATGCGGGTTACGTCGACGATGACGGCTATGTCTGGATCATGGCGCGCACCGACGACGTCATCAACGTCGCGGGCCACCGCCTGTCCACGGGCAGCATGGAGGAGGTTCTGTCCAGCCATCCTGCCGTCGCGGAATGCGCGGTGATCGGGGTCGCCGATCCGCTGAAGGGACAGGCGCCTCTGGGCCTTCTGTGCCTGAAGAAGGGGGTCGAGACCGAGCATGCCCAGGTCGTGGCCGAAGTGGTGCGCATGGTCCGCGACCGCATCGGGCCCGTCGCGGCCTTCAAGACCGCCTGCGTCGTCGATCGCCTGCCCAAGACGCGGTCGGGCAAGATCCTGCGCGCGACCATGGCCAAGATCGCGGACGGTGAGACGATCAAGGCGCCCGCCACCATCGACGACCCCGCCATCCTGGACGAGATCCGCCGATCCCTGGCCGGGGTCGGCTATCCCGCCTAGTCCAGCGTCGCGCCCAAGCGGGTCATCAGCGGCACGAAGTCGGGGAAGGATGTCGTGATCGGCCCCGCGTCGTCGATGGTGACGGGCTGCTGGGTCGCAAGGCCCAGGATCAGGAAGCTCATGGCGATGCGGTGGTCCAGATGGGTCACCGCATGGCCGCCGCCCGCCACCTGCGCCGCGCCGTGAACGGTCATGGTGTCGCGCGTGTCCTCGACCGTGACACCGTTCGCGCGCAGGCCCACGGCCATCGCGTCGATGCGATCACTTTCCTTGACGCGCAGTTCCGCGACGCCGTTCATCACCGTGGTGCCTTCGGCGAACGCGGCGATCACTGACAGGATCGGGAATTCGTCGATCATGCTGGCCGCACGATCGGCCGGGACGGTCACGCCCTTCAGCGGGCCGTGGCGCACCAGCAGGTCGGCCACGGGCTCTCCGCCCTCCTCGCGCGGGTTCTCGAAAGTGATGTCGGCGCCCATCTCTAGCAGGGTCACGTACAGGCCGTCCCGCGTCGGGTTCCGGCTGACGCCCGGCACGCGAATTTCGGACCCCGGCACGATCAGCGCCGCAGCCACCGGAAAGGCCGCACTGGACGGRTCGCGCGGCACGGCCACGGGCTGCGTACGCAGTTCGGGGCGGCCGGTCAGGGTGATCTTGTGGCCTTCGGACGTGGTCTCGGTCCGGATCTGCGCGCCGAACCCGGCCAGCATGCGTTCGGAATGATCGCGCGTCGGTTCGGATTCGATCACCACCGTGTCCCCTGGCGCATTCAGCCCGGCCAGCAGGATCGCCGACTTGATCTGGGCGCTGGCCACGGGGGTGCGATAGGTGACGGGCACCGGATCGGCCGCGCCCTGGATGGTGATGGGCAGACGCCCCCCCTCGCGCGCGGTGATCTGGGTGCCGAACTGCGACAGCGGGTCCGTCACCCGCGCCATCGGACGACGCGACAGGCTGGCGTCGCCGGTGAATGTCACGCTGATCGGCGTGGTCGCGACCGCACCCATGATCAGACGCACGCCGGTGCCGGAATTGCCGCAATCGATCACGTCGGCCGGGCTGGAGAACCCACCCACGCCCACGCCATGCACCGACCAGTCCCCCGGCCCGTGCTGCGTGACCTGCGCGCCAAGCGCCTGCATGGCGCGGGCGGTGTCCAGCACGTCCTGGCCCTCTAGCAGACCGGTGATGCGCGTCTCTCCGACGGCCATCGCGCCCAGGATCAGGGCGCGGTGGCTGATCGACTTGTCCCCCGGCACCAGCGCCTCGCCCGTCAGGGGGCCGGTGCGGCGGGCGGTCATCGGACGGGGGTCTGCGGAATGCGACATGGGCCTACCTCGTGGTTTTGCCGCGCCTTTTCGCCCGCCCGGCGCGCCCCTGCCACCATCATCTTGAGGCCGGCGCCCCCGCGCCCTAGAAGGGGGCCAATCACGGATTGGAGAATCCCATGCAGGAACTGGACCGGCTGCGCGACCTGGCCGACCCCGAACGCGCCGCCCGCGCCAGTGCACGCCACAAGCGTGATCGAGAGACCCTGGGCGTCACCCCCGCCGCGCTGGAGGAGGTCGTCGCCGAATGGCGCGCGGAACGCGATCTGGACGCGCGCATCGCGCTGGCCGAGGCGCTGTGGGACAGCGACGTCCACGAGGCCCGCCTAGCCGCCGCCCGCCTGCTGGTGCAGGCCCGGATGCGGCCCGACGACGCGGCCTGGGCCGCGATCATGGACTGGGCGCCGCAGATCGACGGGGCCGAGATCGACGATGCTGTGATGACCGCCGCCGCGCGGCGCGTGGTCGCCGATCCGACCCGTCTGGATCAGATCACGGCATGGGCCGGCAGCCGGAACCCGTGGCTGCGCCGGGGCGTGATGCTGGCCACGCTGCCCTGGGCCAAGATGAACAACCCCAAGCCCGAGGATCTGGAGATTCGGGAAAAGGTTCTGCAGCTGATGCTGCGCCTGGCGTCCGATCGTCACGGCGGCGTGCGTCAGGCGGCCAAGCTGTGGCTGCGCAATCTGGAAAAGCGCGACCCGGACCGCGTCGCCGTCTGGCACAGGGCCCACGAGGCGATGGCCGCGCCCGAACCGCAGCCTGAACCCCGGGCCGAGGACGCGCCACAATCCGACGACGCGCCCCGCCCCGACGGCGATCAGGAGCGGTAGACTTCCAGCGTCGGTAGGTCGGTCAGCGGCACGCCCAGCAGCTGCAGCGCCGGCAGCGAGACCTGGCTGCCCGTGCCCGATCCCGACAGGGGCCGCAACTCGACCTGCGCCGACTTGCCCGTGGCGGGGTTCACGATGCGCCCCTGCACCGGCGCATCGACCAGGGGCGTCTTCATCCAGAACCCACCCTCGGACGGGTTGCCAAGCGATCCGACGGTCGTGCCAAGCCGCGTCTCGGCCGTCGCCGGGGCCTGGGCGGCGGCTACGCGCTGTTCAGGCGTCGTGGTGTCCAGCTGTGCGGGTGTCGCGCGTGCTGCGGGCCGGGGGCTGGGCGCGCGCGTCACGGCCGTCGCGGCCGCGGTCTGGGCCGCCGTCGCCTTGGGCGCTTCGGGCCGGTTCATCGTCGCGGCCATCTGGGTGCATCCGGCCAGCGACAGGCCCAGGACGGCAAGGGGGATCAGGCGCATCGGCGTCTCCTTCGATCATCGTTGCCGCAGATTAGTCACGCCAGCGTGGCAAGGTCCACCACCCGACCCACGAATCCCCGCCTTGTGACCGCAGTCCGGCGCGCCTAGATATGGGGGATGGACATGCACCCGCCCCTGATCGACCCGTTTGCCCGCCCCATCACCTATCTGCGGGTGTCGGTCACCGACCGCTGCGATTTCCGATGCGTCTATTGCATGGCGGAACACATGCAGTTCCTGCCCAAGGCCGACCTCCTGACGCTGGAAGAGCTGGACCGCCTGTCCACCGCCTTTATCGGCCTGGGCGTGCGCAAGCTGCGCATCACCGGAGGAGAGCCTCTGGTCCGTCGCGGCATCATGGGCTTTTTCCGCAACGTGTCGCGTCACATGGGGAACGGCCTGGACGAGCTGACCCTGACCACCAACGGCAGCCAGCTGGCCCGCCACGCGGCGGAACTGGCCGATATCGGCGTGCGGCGCGTGAACGTGTCGCTGGACACGCTGGACGCCGACAAGTTCGCGGCGATCACCCGGTGGGGCCGCCTGCCCCAGGTGCTGGAGGGGATCCGCGCCGCGACCGCTGCCGGCCTGCGCGTCAAGATCAACGCCGTAGCCCTCAAGGGCGTCAACGACAGCGAGCTGTTCGATCTGGTGCAATGGTGCGGCGACGAGGGTCACGACCTGACCTTCATCGAGGTGATGCCTATGGGCGAGATGGGAGAGGAGGACCGGCTGGATCAGTACTGGCCCCTGTCCGACCTGCGTGCCAGGCTGGCCGAACGCTTTACGCTGCTGGATCTTGCCGAACGCACGGGCGGCCCGGCCCGTTATGTCAGGCTGGCCCAGACCGGGCAAAAGATCGGCTTCATCACGCCACTGACCCATAATTTCTGCGAAAGCTGCAACCGCGTGCGCGTCACCTGCACCGGAGAGCTGTTCATGTGCCTCGGCCAGGAGGACAACGCCGACCTGCGCGCGCCCCTGCGCGCCAGCGCCGACGACGAGGCCCTGCGCCAGACGATCCGCGCGGCCATCGCGCGCAAACCCAAGGGTCACGACTTCGACTATTCCCGCCAAGGCGTCGCAGGCCAGATGACCCGCCACATGAGCCATACCGGCGGCTGACGAGGCGCGCCGGCGGGGGGTCCGGGGGCGCCAGCGCCCCCGGCCCTCGCGGGACGCAACCCTACTCGGCGGCGGCTTCCGCGGCGCGCGCCTCGGCGTCCAGGATCTCGGCCCGTTCCTCGACCAGCCGGACGATGTTATCGACCATCTGGTCGTTCGACAGCTTGTGGCTCTGCTTGCCGGCCATGTAGACCATGCCCGACCCGGCCCCGCCGCCGGTAAATCCCAGATCGGTCATCAGCGCCTCGCCCGGTCCGTTCACCACGCAACCGATGATCGACAGACTCATCGGCGTCTTGATGTGCTCCAGCCGCTTTTCCAGCGCCTCGACCGTGCGGATCACGTCAAAGCCCTGCCGTGCGCAGCTGGGACAGCTGATGATCTGCACCCCGCGCGTCCGCAGGCCAAGCGATTTCAGAATCTCGAAGCCGACCTTGACCTCCTCGACCGGATCGGCCGACAGGCTGACGCGGATCGTGTCGCCGATCCCCATCCACAGAAGGTTGCCCAGGCCCACCGCCGACTTGACGGTGCCGCCGACGAAACCGCCGGCCTCGGTGATGCCCAGATGGATCGGCGCGTCCGTCGCCTCGGACAGCTGCTGATAGGCCGCGGCCGACAGGAACACGTCGCTGGCCTTCACGCTGATCTTGAATTCATGAAAATCGTTGTCCTGCAGGATCTTGATATGGTCCAGCCCGCTTTCGACCATCGCGTCGGGACAGGGCTCGCCATATTTCTCCAGCAGGTGCTTTTCCAGGCTGCCTGCATTCACGCCGATGCGGATCGAACAGCCGTGGTCCTTGGCCGCCTTGATGACCTCGCGCACGCGGCTTTCGTCCCCGATGTTACCGGGGTTGATGCGCAGGCAGGCGGCGCCCGCCTCGGCAGCCTCGATGGCGCGCTTGTAGTGGAAATGGATGTCGGCGACGATCGGCACAGGGCTCTCGCGGCAGATCTCGCGCAGCGCGCGCGTGGTCTCCTGGTCCGGGGCGCTGATGCGCACGATGTCGGCGCCGGCATCCGCGGCGGCGATGACCTGGGCCAGGGTCGCCTTGACGTCGTGGCCGTTGGTGTTGGTCATGGTCTGCACGCTGATCGGGGCATCGCCGCCGACGGGGACCTTGCCCACCATGATCTGGCGCGACTTGCGGCGCTCGATGTTGCGCCAGGGACGGATCGGGTTCAGCGACATGGCAGGCCTCCGGGGGTTCGCCCCTCAGATAAGCCATGCAGGCCGCAACGACAACCGCCCCCTCAGCGCTGCATCGCCGTCAGCACCGTTCCAAGACAGTCTCGGGGCAGCATCAGCAGCATCGGCCCCTGCACCCGCAGGCTGACCAGCCCCGTCGCCCGGTTCGAGGTGCCGACCCGCTGGCCCGGAGCGAAATCGATCCCGTCGATGGGCCATTCCAGGCCTTGGCTGCTGCCGCGCGCCGGTCCCATCGGGTACAGCGACACCCGTGTCCCGGGCATCAGCGGCAGGGTCAGGCGCGGCGGGCACAGCACGATCACGTCATCGCTGGCCAGCATCACAACGCGCGGAACGTTGGGCTGGACCATCACCGTCAGCGCGGCCCAGGCATTTGGCGAAATCCGTGCTGTCCTGCTCCGCCACCTCCAGCACGCGGGCGGCCGGAACTGACCGCCGCGCCGGGTCCGAGATGCTGTCCAGGTCCCCGATCACCCAGTCCGGCGCGTGCCCCATGGCCAGAGCCCGGTCCGCACCCCCATCCGCGGCGACCAGCAGGGGCGCGACCGATAGCGCCACCGACAGATCGGCGGGCGTCACCATGCCGCCCCCGATCACGGTGACCCCGCGCAGGTGGCGGACCGGTCGGGGCTGGTCCACCATTCCCGCCCTCAGCCCTTGCCGACGCCGCTGAAGACGCGCTTGAACGGCAGCGCCCACAGTACGCCAAGCGCGACATAGATCAGCAGCTCGATCCAGATCGGCTGGCGTCCGAACCGCCCGTCCAGCCAGTTCATCAGCGACACCGCCGCGACGACATAGGCGGGCATGCCGATCACCAGGATCAGGATGGACAGCCGCTTGCGGGTCTTCAGTTCCATGTCGTCTGGCTCTTTCCTCGGTATCCCCGAACGCGCCCCAAGGGGGTCCGGGGGACAGGATGTCCCCCGGCACGTCGCGGGACGCAATCAGTCGGCGAAGGGATCGGTCACCAGGATCGTGTCGTCACGCTCCGGGCTGGTCGACAGCATCGCCACGGGGCACTGGATCAACTCCTCGACGCGGCGCACGTACTTGATCGCGGCGGCCGGCAGGTCGGCCCAGCTGCGCGCCCCGGCGGTCGATTCGTGCCAGCCTTCCATCTCCTCGTAGATCGGGCGCACCTTGGCCTGCAGCGCGGCCGCCGTCGGCAGATAGTCATAAGTCACGCCGTCGATCTCGTAGCCGGTGCAGATCTTCAGCGTGTCGAACCCGTCCAGCACGTCCAGCTTGGTCAGGGCGATCCCATTGACGCCGCTGATCGCGCAGGTCTGGCGCACCAGCACCGCATCGAACCAGCCGCAGCGGCGCTTGCGGCCCGTGACGGTGCCGAACTCGTGGCCCCGCTCGCCAAGGCGCTGGCCGTCGGCGTCGTCCAGTTCCGACGGGAACGGACCTTCGCCCACGCGGGTGGTGTATGCCTTGACGATGCCAAGGACAAAGCCGATCGCCCCCGGCCCCATGCCCGTGCCACTGGCCGCCGCCCCCGAGGTCGTCGTGGACGAGGTCACATAGGGATAGGTGCCAAAATCGATGTCCAGCAGCGATCCCTGCGCGCCCTCGAACAGGATCCGTTTTCCGGCCTTGCGGGCGTCGCCCATGATCTTCCAGACGGGCTGGGCATAGGGCAGCAGCTTGGGCGCCACCTCCATCAGCTTGGCCTTCAGCTCGGCGCGGTCGATAGGCGTGGCGCCAAGACCCGCGCGCAGCGCGTCGTGGTGGGCCAGCAGGCGGTCCAGGCGGCTGTCCAGCGTCTCCTCGTCGGCCAGGTCGGCGACGCGGATCGTGCGGCGGCCGACCTTGTCCTCATAGGCGGGGCCGATGCCGCGGCCGGTCGTGCCGATCTTGGCCTTGCCGGCGGCCTCCTCGCGCAGCTTGTCCAGGTCCTGGTGCAGCGGCAGGATCAGCGGCGTGTTCTCTGCGATCATCAGGTTCTCGGTCGAGATGGCGACGCCCTGCCCCGCCAGCTTGTCGATCTCCGAGAAAAGCGCCCAGGGGTCCAGCACGA
Source organism: Paracoccus sp. 08 (assembly GCF_024105395.1). Classification (NCBI taxonomy): domain Bacteria; kingdom Pseudomonadati; phylum Pseudomonadota; class Alphaproteobacteria; order Rhodobacterales; family Paracoccaceae; genus Paracoccus; species Paracoccus sp. 08. The sequence goes on from NZ_WEKR01000072.1 coordinate 120,054, forward strand.
CGCCGTTGCCGATCACGGCCAGCTTGTTCTCGCGCACGATCCCCGAGGGCAGCAGCGAGAGCTTGAAGACCTTGTCGCCGATGACCAGCGTGTGGCCGGCATTGTGACCGCCCTGAAAGCGCGCGATGACATCGGCGCGTTCCGAAAGCCAGTCGACGATCTTGCCCTTGCCCTCGTCGCCCCACTGGGCTCCGACAACCACAACATTGGCCATGAGCGATCCTTTTCGTTGTCCGAAGTTCTTTTCAGCCCGGCATTAGCGCATCGGGCACGGCGGGGRAAGCCGCTTTGTCGGGACCCTGCCGGGGGCGACCGCCGGGGGCGCTTCGCCCCCCGGACCCCCGGAGGGTATTTGGTCAAAGAAGAAGCGGGCGGTCTCAGTAATGCGGCGGGCGCTGGTCGGCGAGCGCGACACTGCCTGCCGCATCGGCCTGACGCTCGGCCTCGGCCAGCAGCAGCTGATCCAGGCGGCGGGTGACGCGGGCAAGGTCGCGGTCCTGTCGGGCGATGACCTCGGACAGCTCATCCGTCAGCCGCGTCAGATGGGCCAAGGCCTCCTCCAGCTGATGCAGGCGGTCCTGCTGCTTGTCCATGTCGTCACCTTCCGTTACAGCGGCGCCTGAATATGGGCCCGAAAAGGCGACTGATACCATGGCAAAAGACAAGAAGCAGCCCCGTCCCAAGGCCGAGACGCCCAAGGGGTTCCGCGACTATTTCGGGCAGGACGTGACCGAACGGCGCGACATGCTGGACCGCATCGCGCAGGTCTATCACCGCCATGGCTTCGATCCGCTGGAGACGAGCGCCGTCGAGACGGTCGAGGCCCTGGGCAAGTTCCTGCCCGACGTGGACCGCCCCAATGCCGGCGTCTTTGCCTGGCAGGAGGAGGCGGTGCCCGGCGGCGGCACGGCGGGCGACTGGCTGGCACTGCGCTATGACCTGACGGCGCCCTTGGCGCGCGTCGCGGCGCAGTACCGCAACGACCTGCCCAGCCCGTACCGCCGCTTTGCGATGGGACCGGTCTGGCGCAACGAAAAACCGGGGCCGGGTCGGTTCCGCCAATTCTATCAATGCGACGCGGACACGGTCGGGTCGGCCTCGGTGGCGGCGGATGCCGAGATCTGCGGCATGCTGGCCGATGCGCTGGAGGCCGTGGGCATCGACCGCGGCGACTATCTGGTGCGGATCAACAACCGCAAGGTTCTGAACGGCGTCCTGGAGGCGGCCCAGGTTCGCGAGGATCAGGCCGAGGATGTGCTGCGCCAGATCGATAAGTTCGACAAGGTCGGTCGCGAGGGCGTGCTGGCCCTGCTGACCACGGGCCGCCTGGACGATAGCGGCGCGCGCATCGATGGCGTGGGCCTGTCCGAGGCGCAGGCGGGGCCGGTGCTGGCCTTCCTGGAGGCCAAGGGTGCGGACAACGCCGCGACGCTGGACAACCTGTCGACCGCCGTCGGCGGATCGGCCATCGGCGCCGAGGGCGTGGACGAACTGCGCCAGATCGCCGCGATGCTGGCCGCGATGGGCGTGGCCGAGGATCGCGCCGTGATCGATCCGGCCGTGGTCCGGGGCCTTGGGTATTACACCGGCCCGGTCTTCGAGGCCGAGCTGACCTTCGAGATTCTTGACGAAAAGGGCCGCAAGCGGCAGTTCGGATCGGTCGCGGGCGGCGGCCGCTATGACGGGTTGGTGGAGCGTTTCACCGGGCAGAAGGTCCCGGCAACCGGCGTCAGCATTGGCGTCGACCGCCTGCTGGCCGCTTTGCGCGCCAAGGGTCTGGCCGGGGCCGAGGTCGCCGGTCCCGTGGTCGTGACCGTGATGGACCGCGACCGCATGTCGGATTACCAGTCCATGGCCGCCGACCTGCGCGCCGCCGGCATCCGTGCCGAGGTCTATCTGGGCAACCCCAAGAACTTTGGCAACCAGCTGAAATACGCGGACAAGCGCGGCGCACCCGTCGCGATCATTCAGGGCGGGGATGAGGCGGAACGCGGCGTGGTGCAGGTCAAGGACCTGATCCTGGGCGCGAAGATCGCCGCAGAAGCCTCTGTCGAGGAATGGAAATCCCAGCCCGCCCAGACCGAGGTCGCGCGCGCCGACCTGGTTGCCGAAGTCCGCAGGATCATCGGATGATCCCGAAGCAGGCCAAGCAGGCGGTCGGACAGCGGCTGCTGTCGCGGTTCCGCAACGCCGGTGCGACCGAGATCGCGCCCGACATCCTGCTGCCCGCGGGCGACCTTCTGGACCTGTACGGAGAGGACATCCGCGCCCGCGCCTATGTCACCCAGGACCCGATCCGTGGAGAGATGATGCTGCGCCCCGACTTCACCGTGCCGGTGGTCCAGGCGCACATGCAGAACGGCGCCGATCCGGCCCGCTACTGCTATCTGGGAGAGGTGTTCCGCAAGCAGGACACGGGCGACACCCGCCCCGCCACGCCGCGCGACCACGAATACCTGCAATGCGGGTTCGAGCTGTTCACCCGCGATCCCCAGGCCGATGCCGAGGTCTTTGCGCTGTTCCACGATGCGCTGGCGCCCCTGGGCCTGCAGGCGCGCATGGGCGACATGGGCCTGCTGCTGGATGCGGTGCGCGGCCTGCCGCTGACCGAGGCGCGTTCGGTGGCGCTGCTGCACCACATCTGGCGGCCGGGCCGCTTTGCGCGCCTGCTGGCGCGGTTCTCGGCCCCGTCGATCGCGCGGGAGTTTCCCGACGTCACCACGTCCTGGGCCGGGATGCGGACCGAGGACGAGATGATCCGCCGCATCGCACGTCTGCAGTCGGACGTGGCGGTGCCGCCCCTGGCCCCGGTCTGGACCGACCGGCTGGAGCGTCTGTTCGCCCTGCGCGCCCCGGCGCCGCAGGCGCTGTCGACGCTGGCCGACCTGGCCCGCGACATGCCCGCCATCGCGCCGGCGGTGGCCCGCATCCGCGACCGCCTGGACGCCATCGGCGCGCGCGGCATCGACCTGCAGACGGTGATCTTCGACGCCAGCCACGGGCGCACCACGATGGAATATTACGACGGCTTCACCTTCACGTTCCAGGCCGACCGCGCCGGATGGCCGCCGGTGGCGTCAGGCGGGCGCTATGACGCGCTGACCCGCGTGCTGGGCCGCGGCCGCGAGATTCCCGCCGTGGGTGGCATCATCCGCCCCGGCCTTGTTGCCGAACTGGAGGCGCAGGCATGATCCGTCTTGGTGTGCCGTCCAAGGGGCGGCTGATGGAACAGACCTTCGACTGGTTCGCCGACCGCGGCGTGCGTCTGTCACGTGCCGGGTCCGACCGCGAATATGCGGGCCGGGTCGAGGGGGTCGAGGGCGTGTCGCTGGTCCTGCTGTCGGCCGGAGAGATTCCCCGCGAACTCGCCGCCGGCCGGATCGAACTGGGCGTAACCGGCACCGACCTGGTGCGCGAAAAGCTGGCCGGATGGTCAAGCGACCTGGTCGAGGTCACGCCGATGGGGTTTGGACATGCCGACCTGATCCTGGCCGTGCCGGATTGCTGGCGCGACTGCACGGACCTAGACGATTTCGCAGCCATCGCGCGCGATTTCCGGGCCGAACATGGATTCCGTTTGCGCATCGCCACGAAATATCACCGCCTGGTCCGCGCCTGGCTGTCCGCCCACGAGGTCGCCGACTATCAGCTGGTCGACAGCCAGGGCGCGACCGAGGGCACGGTCGCCAACCTGACCGCCGAAGCGATCGCCGACATCACCTCGTCGGGCGAGACGCTGCGCGCAAACAACCTGCGCATCCTGGACGAGGCGCCGATCCTGCAGTCGCAGGCGACGCTATTCGCCAGCCGCGCGGCGATGGGCCCGGCAATGGACGCGCTGATAGCCCGGTTGGTGCCGCCGCAGGCAGACCGGTCAGCCTAACCCCGCAGCACCCGCATCAAAGCCACGGCAGCAGCACCGCGACCGAGATCGCCGCGATCAGCACCCCTGCGCCAAGTTGCAGCGTTCCGGGCAGCCAGCGCGCGGCGCCCGCCCAGGGGCCGTGTTCGGGCAGCAGGGCAAAGCTGCCGCGTCGCGCCCAGACCGCCAGGCAGGCGACCGCGACCGTCACCACCGCAGTGCCCAGGCCCATCGCCAGCGTCCCCAGGATGCCCATCCCGAAGATGCCCATTCGCCAGGTCAGGATCAGCAGAAACAGCGCTCCGGTGCAGGGCCGCAGCGCGATGCCCGCCACGACCAGCACCCCGTCGCGCAGCGACCGCGTCTGCGCTACCTGCTGCGGCGTGGGACCATGCGCATGGCCACAGCCGCAGGCGTCGCCGTGGTGGTGATGGTGGTGGCGATCCGCCCGCGCCTGCGCGCGCAGCATCGACAGGCCGCGCCATGCCAGCCACAGGCCGACCGACGCGACCAGGACCGTGCTGGCCTGCACCATCGCGACCTCCGACAGGTCGGTCAGGGTCTGGCGCCCCAGGTCCAGGATGGTGATGCCGCCCCAGACCAGGGCTATCGCCGTGCCTGCCTGCGCCAGCGACGACGCGACCGACAGCCCGGCCAGCCGGACCAGAGGAACTTGGGCGCCGAACCCATAGCTGCCGATGATCACCTTGCCATGCCCCGGCCCGACCGCATGGGCGATGCCATAGGCAAAGCACAGCCCCAGCAGCGACGCGACCGCCCCCGGCTGGCCCGACCGCAGCGCCCGCAAGGCCCCGGCCATCGCGTTCTGGACGGCGCGCTGCTGGTCGGTGGCCCACCGCTCGATCCCGGCCAGACCGCCGCCCAGCCACAGCGCCACCAGCGTCAGGGCGACAACCAGCCCCGTCAGGGCGACGGCGCGCCTCATGATCCCGGGCCGCAGCGGACCTGCACCGAATCCGCGCCGGTGGCGCCGATGTCCACGGTGATCAGGTCCGCCTCCTCGGCGCTTTGGCCGTCGCCCAGAGCCTCGCCCACCGCGCGGGCATAGGCATTGGCGGCGGCATAGGGGTCGCCCATGCGCAGATCGACAGCGCAATCGTCCCGCGCGATGGCCGGGGGTTCGGGGATGCTGAACTGGACATAGTATTCAGGGTCATAGACCTGGATCGTCAGCGGCCGGTCCCCGTCCAGCGGCTCGGCCAAGGGTCGCACATGGGCCGAGATCACCCGCCCGTCCTCATAGCGCGCGGCGAAATCCTGTGGGCCGTCCAGCGCCAGCCTGCGGCCGTCCGCGTCCAGAAACAGCCGCCCGTCAAAGCCCGGCTCCCAGTCCGCGTCGAAGCCCTGCAGGGCCGCCTGTTCGTCGGTGGTCAGGACGCCGTCGCCATCGGGGTCCAGGCCCAGATCCTCGATGATCAGCAGGGAATAGAATTCGTCATAGGCCCATTCGACACCCACATGGGTCAGCGCCCCCGCCGCGTCGTGACGCAAGGACAGGCCCGCGTCGATGAACACATGCGGATGGGCCAACGCGCCAAGCGGCGCGACGATCAGCAGGGCGGACAGGCAGGACACGCGCGGCGACATCGGCAGGACACCTTGGCAAGGACGGCGGTTCCAGTTACCCGCGTGCGGCGCGGCTTGCAAATCACCGCTTTGCCAGCCCGGCGGAAAACCACGCGGGCGCCGCAACCCCGCGGCGGGTTCGGACGTGTCTGGATGCAGAGGAACAGGGAACGGCATGAAACGACGGGCATTCACGATGGCGGGGCTGGCCTTGGCGCTGACCGGGTGCGGGCGGATCGTCGATGCCCGCGCCACCGCGCGCGAAACCGCGTTCGAGGCCGAATTCCCCCCCACCGGGCAACTGATCCAGGTGCAGGGCCGCACCGTGCATGTCGACATCCGCGGCAGCGGTCCCGACCTGATCCTGCTGCACGGGGCCAGCGGGAACAGCCGCGATTTCACCTTTTCCCTGGCCGACCGCCTGGCGACCCGGTACCGCGTACTGGCCTTCGACCGGCCGGGGCTGGGCTGGACGGACGCGATCGGCGCACAGACCGACAACCCCATCGCCCAGGCCGAACTGCTGCGCGCCGCCGCGGACCAGCTGGGCGTGCGCCGACCTGTGGTGCTGGGCCACAGCTATGGTGGCGCGGTTGCGATGGCCTGGGGTCTGCGCGCACCGGGCGACACGGCGGCGCTGGTGATCGTGTCCGGGGCGACGATGCCCTGGCCCGGCACGCTGACCGGATGGTACGCATTCCTCGAGACGCCCCTGGGCGACCGCGTCGGGCCACCGCTGCTGACCGCCCTAGCGCCGGTGTCCCTGGGCAACCGGATCATGGCGGGCATCTTCGCGCCCCAGCCCGTACCCCCGGGATATGCCGACTATATCGGCGTGGGGCTGGCCGCGCGGCGCGGCAACTATCGCGCGAATGCGTCGCAGATCAACGGGTTGCGCGCTTATCTTCGTGTGATGGCGCCGCAGTATCCGCGCCTGACGATGCCGGTCGAGGTGATCCATGGCGGTCAAGACAGCATCGTGCCCGCCGACATTCACGCCCTGCCCCTGGCAGAGGCGCTGCCCAACGCCGCGCTGACGATCCTGCCCGATCAGGGCCACATGCCCCAGCATGGCGATCCGCAGGCGATCATCGACGCCGTCGACCGCGCCAGCACCCGCGCGGGCCTCCGCTGACGGGGGCTTGCAGCGCCCGCGCCCGCGTCCCAAGGTGGCCGCCAAACCAAACCGGGGGCCATCATGCTGACCATCCACGGCGTCACCCGCTCGCGTGCATCGCGTGTCGTGTGGCTTTGTCACGAACTGGACCTGCCCTTCCGGCAGGTGCCCGTCATCCAGGCCTATCGCATCGGCAATGCCGACGCGCCCGATGCACCGCCCAACACCCGCAGCCCCGATTTCCTGGCCCTGTCCTCCGCAGGCGCCATCCCGGTGATCGAGGACGAAGGGCTGGTCCTGTCCGAATCGCTGGCGATCACGCTGCATCTGGCGCGCAAGCATGGCGGCCCTGCAGGCCCGCAGGATTACGCCGAAGACGCGCTGATGACCCAGTGGTCGATCTATGGCGCCACCGCGATCGAGCCCGACGCACTGACCATCCTGATGCTGCACAACCGCGGCACGCTGCAGTCGGCCGATGACGTGGGGATCGTGGCGGACGCGGCCGAACGGCTGGTCCGGCCGCTGAAGGTGCTGGAGGACCATCTGGCGACGCATGCCTATCTGGTGGGCGGCCGTTTCACCGTGGCCGACCTGAACCTGGCCGAGATCGTCCGCTATGCCCAGGGGCACGGCGCGCTGATGGAGGGGTTTCCCGCGATCCGCGCCTGGCTGTCCGCCTGCCAGGACCGCCCGGCGTTCCAGGCGATGTGGGCCGCCCGCATGGCGGAGCCGGAATAGGCGCAATCCTTTGGGGCGGGCCGCGCAGGGGACACAACCCCTTGCCGCCCGCCCCCGCGCCATGAGATAAGCGCCGCGATCCAAATCAGTGAGCGACCCCATGGCCGACGACCTTCTCTCCGGCAACGCCGCCAGCGACGCCTATTCCGCATCCTCGATCGAGGTGCTGGAGGGGCTGGAGCCGGTGCGCAAGCGTCCCGGCATGTATATCGGCGGCACCGACGAACGCGCGCTGCATCACCTGGTCGCGGAAATCCTGGACAACTCGATGGACGAGGCCGTGGCAGGCCACGCCACGCGCATCGAGGTCGAGCTGCTGGCAGATTTCAGCGTCATCGTGCGCGACAACGGCCGCGGCATTCCCATCGATCCGCACCCCAAGTTCCCCGGCAAGTCCGCGCTGGAGGTGATCCTGTGCACGCTGCATGCGGGGGGCAAGTTCTCGGGCGATACCTATCAGACCTCGGGTGGTCTGCACGGTGTGGGTGCGTCGGTCGTGAACGCGCTGTCGGACCTGATGGTCGTGCAGGTCGCGCGCAACAAGGAGCTGTTCGAGCAGCGCTTTTCCCGCGGCATCCCGCAGGGGCCGGTCGCCAAGATCGGGGCGGCCCCGAACCGGCGCGGCACCACCGTGACCTTCCATGCCGACGAGGAGATCTTTGGCCATCACCGCTTCAAGCCCGCGCGGCTGATGAAGATGGTGAAATCCAAGGCCTACCTGTTCAGCGGCGTCGAGATCCGCTGGAAGACCGAGATCGACGACGGAGAGACCCCGCGCGAGGCCACGTTCCATTTCCCCGGCGGCCTGGCCGATTACCTGACCGAGACCCTGACCGGGACCAGCACCTATGCCGACCGCCCGTTTTCCGGCAGCATCGACTTCAACGCCAAGTTCGGCGTTCCGGGCAAGGTGGACTGGGCGATCAACTGGACGCCCGCGCGCGACGGCTTCATCCAGTCCTATTGCAACACCGTCCCCACCCCCGAGGGCGGCACCCACGAGATGGGATTCTGGGCCGCGATCCTGAAGGGCATCCGCAGCTATGGCGAGCGGGTCAGCAACAAGAAGGCGGCCCAGATCACGCGTGAGGACCTGATCATCGGCGGTTGCGCGCTGGTCAGCTGCTTCATCCGTGAACCGGAATTCGTGGGCCAGACCAAGGACCGCCTGGCCACGACCGAGGCTGCGCGCCTGGTCGAGGGCGCGGTGCGCGACCATTTCGACACCTGGTTGGCGTCGGACACCAAATCCGCCGGCGCGATCCTGGATTTCCTGGTGCTGCGCGCCGAGGAGCGCCTGCGTCGCCGCCAGGAAAAGGAGACCGCACGCAAGACGGCCACAAAAAAGCTGCGCCTGCCCGGCAAGCTGGTCGATTGCAGCGCCACCAACCGCGACGGGACCGAACTGTTCATCGTCGAGGGCGACAGCGCCGGCGGTTCCGCCAAGATGGCCCGCGACCGCACCAAGCAGGCCCTGCTGCCCCTGCGGGGCAAGATCCTGAACGTGCTGGGCGCGGCATCGTCCAAGATGGGTGCCAACCAGGAGATCAACGACCTGTGCCAGGCGCTTGGCGTCAACATGGGCACGCGTTTCAACGTCGACGACCTGCGCTATGACAAGGTCATCATCATGACCGACGCCGATGTCGACGGCGCGCATATCGCGTCGCTGCTGATGACGTTCTTCTTCACGCAGATGCGGCCGATGATCGACAAGGGGCACCTGTATCTGGCCTGCCCGCCGCTGTACCGCCTGACGCAGGGGGCGCACCGCCTGTACGTGGCCGACGACGCCGAAAAGGATCGGATGATGGCCAAGGGCCTGGGCGGCCGTGGCAAGATCGACGTCCAGCGCTTCAAGGGTCTGGGAGAGATGGACGCCAAGGACCTCAAGGACACGACCATGAACCCCGCCACCCGCAAGCTGATCCGCGTCAGCATCGACGACGATGAAGGCGGCGAGACCGGTGATCTGGTCGAACGCCTGATGGGCAAGAAGCCCGAGCTGCGGTTCGAATACATCCAGGAAAACGCCCGCTTCGTCGAGGAACTGGACGTGTGATCCCCACGATCGGCCTGTATGTCACGGCCGCCATGGCCGAGATCGCGGGCTGTTTCGCCTTCTGGGCGTGGCTTCGGTTGGACCGGTCGGCGCTGTGGCTGGTGCCGGGCGTGGTCGCGCTGGCGCTGTTCGCTTGGGCGCTGACGCGTGTTCAGGTCGATTTCGCGGGGCGCGCCTATGCGGCCTATGGCGGCATCTATATCACCACGTCGCTGGCATGGCTGTGGCTGGTCGAGGGTCAGACCCCCGGCAGGCTGGATCTGCTGGGGGCTGGGCTGTGCATCGTCGGGGCCGCGGTGATCCTGGCGGGCGCCCGCCCGTAGGCCGTCGGGCCTAGACCCACTTGGCCAGCGGTGGCAGGCTCATCAGGACGGCGTCGGCGTTGTGGCCGGTTTCCAGCCCGAATTTCGTGCCGCGGTCATAGACCAGGTTGTATTCCGCATAGAGACCCCGGTGGATCAGCTGCGTGTCGCGGTCGGTATCGTCGAACGCCTGCGTCATCCGCGCCTCTGCCAGCGGCAGGAACGCCGGCAGGAACGCCGCGCCCACGTCACGGGTGAAGGCGAAATCCGCCTCCCAGTCCCCGGTGTTCAGGTCGTCGTAGAAGATGCCGCCGACGCCCCGCGCCCGCCCGCGATGGGGGATGTAGAAATACTCGTCCGCCCAGGCCTTGAAGCGGTCATAGTAGTCCGCCCCGTGCGGCAGGCAGGCATCGCGCAGCGTGTTGTGGAAATGCGCGGTGTCATCGGCGTATTCGATGCAGGGGTTCAGGTCTGACCCGCCGCCGAACCACCACGCCCCCGGGGTCCAGAACATGCGCGTGTTCATGTGCACGGCCGGCGCGTGCGGGTTCCGCATATGCGCGACCAGGCTGATGCCCGATGCCCAGAACCGCGGATCATCCTCCATGCCCGGCACGCCGCGGGCGGCCATCGCGGCCTGGGCGCGGGGGGCCAGGGTGCCATGCACCTCGGACCAGTTCACGCCGACCTTCTCGAAGGCGCGGCCGCCGCGCATCACCGACATGATGCCGCCGCCGCCGTTGTCGGCGCGTTCCGTGGGCGTCACCTCGAACCGGCCCGCGGGGGCGTCGCCCGGGGCGCGGTCCTCCAGCGCCTCGAAGGCGGCGGTGATGCGGTCGCGCAGCTCGCGGAACCAAAGCGCGGCGCGGTGGCGTTGTTCATCCATGGCGGGCCTCATTCGTGATTTGCCAGCCCCAGGCATCGCGACTAGCATCGCCTGCGTCCATAAAGAGAGCCGCCATGCGCCGCAACACCGCCCTTGCCCTTTGCCTTGCACCGGTCCTGGCCCTTGCCGCGTGCGGCACGCCGCAGGAACGCTGCATCAGCCGGAACACCAGCGAATACCGCACCGTTAGCAGCCTGCTGGCCGAGGTCGAGGGCAATCTGTCGCGGGGCTATGCCTGGGACGAACGCCAGGTCGTGCGGACGCGGTTCGCGCAATGCGAACGCGTGATCCGCGACCACGAGGGCAAGGCGCAGATCAGCACCTATGGCTGCTGGCGCGATTATGTCGATGTGGAACGGTTCCGCGTGCCCATCGACCCCGCGGCCGAGACGCGCAAGCGCGACGGCCTGGTAGAGCGTCAGGCGGCCCTGACGCGCGGCGCGAATGCCGCCGTGGCCGCCTGCCGCGCCGCCTATCCCGAGGAAGCCTAAAGCACCTGTGACGTCACCGGGTCGGCCAGGCTGCGTCCGCCGTCGACGGTGACGATCTGGCCGGTGACAAAGCGCGCGCCGTCGCTGACCAGGTAATGCACCGTTTCGGCCAGTTCTTCGGCCGGGGCGATGCGGCCTAGGGGCGTGCCTGCAATGATCTGCGCCCGCTGGTCGGGGTTGTCCTTCAGCGCGCATTGCAGTTCATGCGACATGACACTGCTGAAGCTGACACCGTTCACGCGGATGCGGTGCGGCGCCAAGGCCAGCGCCAGCCCGCGCGTGGCCTGTTCCTGCGCCGCACAGGCGATGGAATAGCCCAGCATCGACGGAATCGGCCGCCGCGCCGCCAGGGTCGAGATGTTGACGATCGCCCCGGTCTGGGCGCTTGACCCTTCGCCGTCGGCCTGACGGATCATGCGCTTTGCGACCATCTGCGACAGACGCAGGCTGGCCAGCATGTTCTGGCGCAGCATCTCCTCCAGCGCGTCCATGTCGGTGTCCAGCGGATCGCTGCCCCGAACGAAACGATGGGCGTTCACCAGGATGTCGACGCGGTCGAACGCATCCAGCGTGGCCGACAGCAGGTTCGCCATCGCCAGCTTTTCCGACATGTTCCCGACGAAATGGCGGACCTGGCTTTCGTCATCGGCATAATCCGACACCGCCGATTGCAGCGCCTGTTCGTCGCCGTCCGCGAACATGACCGATGCGCCGCGTTCGGCCAGGTGCCGCGCGATGGCCAGGCCCACGCCGCGCCCGGCCCCGGTGACGATGGCCGTCTTGCCCTGGATCGACAGCGTCACCGCCGTGCCCCCCGGGCCCGGACCGTGGCGGTACCCTTGCCCGCCGCGGTCGCCTCGATCACCTTGAAGCGCGTGTCGCCCGCGATCTCATGGACCTGGCCGAAATGCTGGGCCAGGACCGATTCGTAGGGCAGATGCCGGTTGGCGACCATCCACAGCCGACCTGCGCCGGTCAGGATGCGCGCCGCGGTGGCGATGAAGTCGGCCCCAAGCCGGGGGTCGGCCTGTCGCCCCTCATGGAACGGGGGGTTCATGATGACGCCGTTGACCGGCTCCCGCAGGGTGAAATTGCGCGCGTCCGCCCAGTGGAACTGTGCCCGCGGATCGGTGACATTGCGCTTGGCCGAGGTCAGCGCGGCGTGGCCGGCCTCGACCAGGTGCAGCTCGGCGATGCCCGGTCGGGTCAGGGCCTGCGCGGACAGCCAGCCCCATCCCGCGCCCAGGTCGACCACGCGGGTGGGCATCTTGGGCGGCAGGTTATCGGCCAGCATCCGCGACCCCGGGTCGATCCCGTCGGCCGAGAAGACGCCCGGAAGGGTCACGAAGCCCGGCTCGACCTGACGCTCGGTCGCAGTCCAATCGGCGGGCAGGCCCGCCTCGGGCAGCGTCACCTGAAAGATCTTGCCATGGGCTTTGCTGATGACATCGCGCACCTCGGCATGGCCGCGCAGTTCCTTCAGCAGGGAATCGACGCCGTCGGTCTTCTGCCCATCGACCCAAAGGGCCGCGCCAGGCGCCAGATGCGCCGCGGCCAGCGCAAGGCGCGCGCGTGCGGCAGCCTTGGCGCGCGGCAGGCGGACGACGGCCGCGTCGAAACGGCCCTCCGGCTCCGTCCGGACATCGAATCCGCGGGCGGTCAGTCCGTCATGATCGGGAAAGTTTCCCTGGACGATGGTCAGCTGTGCGGGGTCCAGAGGGGACAGGTCATCGGCGGCAGTGGCGCCGATGAACAGCACCCGGCCCCCGGGATGACCGTCCGGAAAGGCCAGGTCCAGTCGTGATTGGGTCACGCGATTACTCTTTTTCCATGGTGCATTGCAGGGGATGCTGCTGGCGGCGGGCCAGCTCCATCACCTGGGCGACCTTCGTCTCGGCCACCTCGTGTGAAAAGACGCCGACGACGGCCAGACCGCGACGGTGCACGGTCAACATGATCTCGATCGCTTGGGCGTGCGTCATGTGGAACAGCCGCTCCAGCACGTGAACGACGAACTCCATCGGGGTGAAGTCGTCGTTCAGCAACAGGACCTTGTACATCGGCGGCCGCTGCGATTTCGCGCGTGGCTTGACCGCCAGATCGGATTGGTCGTCGGGATTGTCGGGTGCGGTCATCCAGTGCGTCATCGGGCTGCGGTCGTTCCTGAATGCTGAGGCGAGGGGGTGGGCGCTGTCGCCATCCCCGGAAATATAGCGCAATCGCGCCCGGATGAAAGCCCCCCGCGCGGATGCGCCGCCATCCGGGTCCGGACGGCGTCGCCTACAGTGCAGACAAAATAAGCGTGATTGCCCGGTTTCAAGGTGAAAAGAGCCGTGCTATTATAGGTTGATTAACGACGGACGTGCGACAAACGACGCGCCCGCTTGAGGCAGAGAGACAGCGACAGTGACCCGATTTACCCATGCCTTCCGGCTGCTTTGTCATGCCGTCCTGGCCGTTGCCCTGTTGGGGCTTCCGGCTGCCGCGGCACCTTTCGCGGCCTATGTGATGGACGCCCGGACCGGGCAACCCATCTATCGCCAGAATTCGGATACGCGACTGCATCCTGCCTCGCTGACCAAGATGATGACGCTCTACATGGCGTTCTCGGCCATCGAACGCGGTCAGGTGCGGCTGGATTCGAAATTCACCGTGTCCTCCAAGGCCGCGAACGAGCCCCCCTCCAAGCTGGGCCTGCGCGCGGGTCAGCAGATCGAGCTGCGCTATCTTCTGCGCGCCGCCGCGATCAAGTCGGCCAACGATGCCGCGACCACCATCGGCGAGGGGCTGGCAGGCTCCGAACAGGCCTTCACCCAGCAGATGACCCAGATGGCGCGGGCGCTTGGGATGAACAACAGCCAGTTCCGCAACGCCCATGGCCTGACGACCGAGGGGCATTATTCGACCGCCCATGACATGAGCGTTCTGGGACGCCACCTGTTCTACGACTTCCCCCAGTACTACAACCTGTTCTCGCGCCGGTCGGCCGATGCGGGCATCGCTCAGGTCGCGTCGACGAATCGCCGTTTCCTGGATGCCTATGCCGGTGCCGACGGGATCAAGACGGGGTATACGCGGGCTGCGGGCTTCAACCTGACGGCCTCGGCGCAGCGCGGCAACCGTCGCCTGATCGCCACCGTCTTCGGCGGGACGTCCACGGCGCATCGCAACCAGGTGATGACCGAGCTGCTGGACAGCAGCTTCACCCGCATCCCCGACCGCGTGCGCGAGGTCCGTCCGCAGCCTCCGCGCCTGCTGGTGCAGGCCACGACGCGCCGCGCGCAGGTCGCCGCCAGCCCCGCCGCGACCCAGGCAGAACCGCAGCGCCTGGTGCTGCAGGCATCGCCGCCCCCCGCGACCCGCCCTGCCGCCGCCGCGTCGACCCTTGTCGCCGCAGCGCCCAAGGTCGACCTGACCGAGGCGTTGCGCCTTGCCGGCGCGACCGCGGCGCCCGCCGCACCGCCGGGTGTCGCCTTGGCCAGCAGCCAGCGTCCGCGCGCCCGCCCCGGATCCGCGGCCCCCGCGGCCGACGCGATCCAGCAGGCGCTTGCCACCGCCGTCGCATCGGACGACGCGCCGGCGCAGCAGGCCAGCCTTGCGGCCCCCGTGCTGGCCGGATCGGCGCGCCCTGCACCCTCGCCCCGGCGCACGGCCAGCATCGCCGCCGTCGCCCAGCCCGAGCCCGCAGCCGCGCCCGCCCCGGAACCGCAGATGCAGGCGGCCCCCGGCACCCTGTCGCTGGACAGTTCCAGGGCGCCCAAGCCGCGGTCCGAAACCGTGATCCTGGCCGCAATGGGCGAAGGCGACCTGAGCGCACCAGAGGCACTGGAAGTCGTGCGCCGTCCCACCGACAGCGGCCGCAACTGGGGCGTCAGCCTGGGCCGCTACACCTCTCGGGCCGAGGCTGACCGGCTGCTGCTGCGTCTGGCCCTGCAGGACGGCAACCTGTTCGGCGCGGCGCGTCGGCACGTCGCCAACACCAATCGCGGGTTCGAGCCGCAGTTCGGAAACCTCTCCAAGGGCCATGCCGAACTGGCCTGCGAGCGGATGCAAAGCCGGTCGCAGCCCTGCCAGGTCATCGCCAACTGACGACCCGGTCAGACTGACCTGACGCCCCCGCCCGAAAAGGCGGGGGCTTTTTCATATGCGGATGCGACAACCTGCCCGCTATGCCGGCGCGTCGCTTGCTCTATGTTATTTTCAGTAATTTCTGAAATGAAGGGAACAAGTGAATGTCAGTCTCGGCCTTGCGGCAGGAATTCATCCTGCATTTCGGTGAAATGGGATCGCGGTGGGGCATCAACCGCACCGTCGGTCAGGTCTATGCCCTGCTGTTCCTGGCGGACGAGCCGCTGTGTGCGGACGACATCGTCGCCGCCCTGGGCTTCTCCCGTTCGAACGTATCAATGGCGCTAAAGGAGCTGCAAAGCTGGAACCTGGTGCGCCTGCGCCATCAGCAGGACGACCGGCGCGAATTCTTCACCACGCCCGACGACCTGTGGGAGATCGTGCGCACGCTGATCAACGAACGGCGCAAGCGCGAGATCGACCCGACGCTGACCAAGCTTCGCGAACTGTCGATGGCCGAACCCGACCCGTCTGACCGCGCAGCCCACGCCCGCATCGCCGAACTGCGCCAGCTGATCGAACAGATGACGCGGTTCCACGATGACCTGGCCCGGTTCGAGACCGAGCGCCTGGTTGCGCTGATGAATATGGGCGCCCGTCTTGGCCGCCTTGTCGACGGCGCGGGCAAGCTGATCCCGATCCGCCGCAGCAAACCTCAATCGAAAGGCTGAAACCCATGGACCCGCTGATTCTGTCGCGGATTCAATTTGCCGCGAACATCTCGTTCCACATCCTGTTCCCGACCGTCACGATAGCGCTTGGCTGGGTGCTGCTGTTCTTCAAGCTGCGCTTCAACCGCACGGGCGGCGAAAAATGGATGGATGCCTATCGCTTCTGGGTGAAGGTGTTTGCCCTGTCCTTCGCGCTTGGCGTCGTGTCGGGCATCACCATGTCGTTCCAGTTCGGCACCAACTGGCCCGGTTTCATGGAAAGCGTCGGCAACATCGCGGGTCCGCTTCTGGCCTATGAGGTGCTGACCGCCTTCTTCCTCGAGGCCGCCTTCCTGGGCATCATGCTCTTCGGCTTCCGCCGCGTGCCGGGCTGGCTGCACACGACCGCGACCTTCCTGGTGGCCTTCGGCACCACGCTGTCGGCCTTCTGGATCCTGGTCCTGAACAGCTGGATGCACACGCCCGCGGGCTATGAGGTGATCGACGGCGTGGTCCACGCGACCGACTGGATGGCAATCATCTTCAACCCGTCGCTGCCCTACCGCCTGACGCACATGCTGCTGGCCTCGGGGCTGACGGTGGCCTTCCTCATCGCGGGCATCTCGGCGCTGCGCTGGATCTGGGGCGACCGGGGGGCCGAGGTACGCGCGACGCTGCGCTTTGGCGCGACGCTTGGCGCGCTGCTGATCCCGCTGCAGATCTATGCCGGCGACATGCACGGCCTGAACACGCTGGAACACCAGCCCGCCAAGGTCGCCGCGATGGAGGGCAACTGGGAGACGCAGGGCAACGTGCCGCTGGTTCTCTTCGCCCTGCCCGATCAGGAGGCGCGCGAGAACCGGATGGAGATCGCCATCCCCAACGTCGCATCCCTGATCCTGACGCACAGCCTGGAGGGCGAGGTGCCGGGCCTGAACGATTTCGTGGCCGCCGACGGCACCCCCGAACACCCGCCCGTGGCCCCTGTCTTCTTCAGCTTCCGGATCATGGTGGGCATGGGCATGGCGATGCTGGCCCTGTCCTGGTCGGCCTTGTGGTTCATGCGCCGCGGCCGCGGGGTGGAAGGCCTGCCGCGCCCCTGGATCTATGCCTTTGCCGCGATGGGCTTCTCGGGCTGGATCGCCACGCTTGCGGGCTGGTACGTGACCGAGATCGGGCGTCAGCCCTGGCTGGTCACGGGCGTCCTGACCACCAAGGAGGCCGTCGGCCCGGTCACCGGCGGCATGGTCGCCTCCAGCCTGGTCGCCTACCTTCTGGTCTATGCGGTCCTGATGGCGGCCTACCTGGGCACGCTGACCTATCTGGCGCGCCGCGCCGCACGCCACGACCCGCTGACCCCAGACCTGCCCACCCCCGACGCAGGCGTGCACGCCCTGCAACCTGCGGAGTAGATCATGCACCTCTTCGGTGATCCGTTCATCTGGCTGCCCTTCGTCTTCGCGATGCTGATGGGCATCTCTATCCTGGTCTATGTCGTCCTGGACGGCTTCGACCTGGGGGTGGGCCTGCTGTTCCCCTTCGCCACCCCGTCGGAACGCGACCGCATGGTCGCCTCGATCGGTCCCTTCTGGGACGCGAACGAGACCTGGCTGGTCCTGGCCATCGGCCTGCTGCTGGTGGCCTTCCCGGTGGCGCACGGGGTGATCCTGACTGCCCTTTACCTGCCGGTGACGGTCATGCTGATCGGCCTGATCCTGCGCGGCGTCGCGTTCGAGTTCCGCGCCAAGGCCCCGACCCGTCACCGCGCCGCGTGGAACCGGGCGTTCTTCGCGGGCAGCCTGGCCTCAACCCTGGCGCAGGGGTTCATGCTGGGCCTCTATGTCACCGGGCTGCAGCTCAGCTGGACCAACATCGCGTTTGCGCTGCTGACGGCGGTGTTCCTGACGGTGGGGTTCAGCGTCATCGGTGCGACCTGGCTGATCGGCAAGGCCGAGGGCGTTCTGCAGGCCAAGGCGATCCTGTGGGCACGGCGCGGCATCTGGGGGCTGGTGGCGGGCATCGCCGCGATCTCGGCCGCATCGCCCCTGGTCAGTGCCCGCATCTGGGACAAGTGGTTCAGCTGGCCCGAATTCGCGATCCTGGCCCCCCTGCCGATCCTGTCGGTGGTGCTGATCGCGACCCTGTGGCGGGTGCTGCACGTGCTGCCGATGGAGAACGACCGCATGGCCTGGACGCCCTTCGCCCTGACCACGGCGCTGTTCGTCCTGGCCTTCGGGGGGTTGGCCTACAGCTTCTACCCCTATGTCGTCCCCGAACAGATGACGATCTATCAGGCCGCGGCCGCACCCGAGGCGCTGATCATCATCCTGGTGGGCGCGCTGGTCGTCCTGCCGGTCATCATAGCCTATTCGGTGCTGGCCTACACGGTCTTCCGCGGCAAGGCGACCGAACTGACCTATTCCTGAACGAACAAGGCGGGCCGCCTGGCCCGCCTTTCCTCATCAGCCGCTGAACAGGAAGTGCAGGACGTCGCCGTCCTTGACCTCATAGGTCTTGCCCTCGACGCGCAGCTTGCCCGCCTCGCGCGCTCCGGCCTCGCCCTTGCCGGCGACATAGTCGTCATAGGCGATGGTTTCCGACCGGATGAAGCCCTTCTCGAAATCGCCATGGATCACGCCCGCCGCCTGCGGGGCCAGGGTGCCCTTGGTGATGGTCCAGGCGCGGGCCTCCTTGGGGCCCACGGTGAAATAGGTCTGCAGACCCAGCAGGCTGTATCCGGCGCGGATTAGCCGGTCCAGGCCCGGCTCCTCCAGCCCCATCTCGCCCAGGAACATCTGCGCCTCCTCGGCGTCCAGCTGGCTGATCTCCTCCTCGATCCGGGCCGAGATCACGACATGGCCCGCGCCCTGCGCCTCGGCCATCTCGCGGACCTTCTCGGACAGGGCATTGCCGTTGGCGGCCTCGTCTTCGGCCACGTTGCAGACGAACAGCACGGGCTTTGCGGTCAGCAGCTGCAGCATGTCCCAGACCCGGCGGTCGTCATCGGCCACCGCGACGGTGCGCGCCGGGCGGCCCTCGTTCAGCACGGCCAGTGCCTGGCGCAGCAGGCGGTCCTGATCCAGCGCGTCCTTGTCCCCGCCCTTTAGCTTGCGCGACAGGTTGGCCAGGCGACGCTCGATCGATTCCATGTCGGCGATCATCAGCTCGGTCTCGATCACGTCGGCATCGGCCAGCGGGTCGACGCGGCCCTCGACATGGGTGATGTCGCCATCCTCGAAGCAGCGCAGCACATGGGCGATGGCGTCCGTCTCGCGGATGTTGGCCAGGAACTGGTTGCCCAGGCCTTCGCCCTTGCTGGCGCCCTTCACCAGGCCCGCGATGTCCACGAAGGTGATGCGCGTCGGGATGATCTGCTTGCTGCCCGCGATGGCGGCCAGGGTGTCCAGCCGCGGGTCGGGGACCGCGACCTCGCCCACGTTGGGCTCGATGGTGCAGAACGGGAAGTTCGCGGCCTGTGCGGCGGCGGTTTTCGTCAATGCGTTGAACAGCGTCGACTTGCCCACGTTCGGCAAGCCCACGATCCCCATGCGAAAGCCCATGACAGCACCCTTTCCCGTCTGAATATCCCGCGCCTGTTACGCGCCCCGCGCGGCCAAGTCCAGCCTTGGCCCGGCCCGCGCCCGACCCGCGCCCGGAGATTGCACCCACCCCCCATGCGCGCTAGGGATTGTGCCAAAGAATGCAGGGACGGACATGACCAGAATCGACGACAGGTTTGCAGCGCTCAAGGCCCAGGGCAAGAAGGCCTTCGTGGCC